>JAYTRS010000018.1:0-2405 GCA_043746065.1 Bacteroidota bacterium
GTAGATGAATTTTGTCAATTTACAGGATTAAAGATTGAACAAGTTCAACCTTTAATAATCGATTGATATTTGATTTTTATTTTAATCAAACACATCAACAAAAAGAAGTTTAAAAAATAGTTAGGTTTACTTGCAAAATCAAGGGTTGTGCGCTATATTTGTACTGATAAGATTTACATCATTTTGTTGTTGATTAGTAGGTGCGTGATTCGGGGAGTAAAGATTTTGATGGGTGCTAAAGGGCTATTAATAAAGGAGAATTTGGAATATTACAAATCCCTCTTTCTCCGCATAAAAAATCAAAACCCCTGAAAGAACTATACTTTTTGGGGTTTTTGTTTTTTAAGCTGTTTATTTGATTAAAAAGTGCATGATATTTATTCCGTAGTATCGTTTTCTTCTTCCTCTTTTTCATCATCTTTTTTCTTAAAAATACCCTAACCCTTTATTGCTCTCTTTTTGGTTGTTTGCTTATTATTGTACTTTACTCAAACTAATTGGTATATTACCCATATTCTTTTAATTTTACATGTACATAAATGTCATGTATTATAAAATCAAAAGATTGAATGCTAAAACAGTATAATTATACCAAAATTACCGAAGGTATTTTACCTCAGAAAACAAGGGTCACTTTTATAAAAATTACTGCAAACACTCATTTTTTGTGAAAACCAAATCGCGTTCCATATTAATATTAGGTATTTTATTTGGCTACATTATTTTACAATTTTTGTGGTGGGAAATTTTATTGGTAAAACAAACAGGGCAAATTATAGCCGAAAAACAAAAGCTTACCGAGTTATCAAATACCAACACTAACTTTATAAAAACAGAAGTAGAAAAACTACACCAAAAAAAGAAAAGCCAAACCCTAATGATTGTGGGCGAAGGCACTGTTTTTTTACTGCTTTTATTATTTGGTATTTATAAAATAAAACAAGCCCACTCAAAAGAGTTAGAACTAACCAACCAACAAAAAAACTTTTTTTTAAGCATTACCCACGAACTAAAAACACCCATTGCCGCAACCAAATTGCAATTACAAACCTTACAAAAACATAAATTAAACGAGGCGATACAAACACAACTAATTAATAACGCCTTATTAGAAACAGAACGATTAAACGCTTTAATAGATAATGTTTTATTAGCTAGCCAATTAGATTTGGGAGAATTTACTTTAAAAAAACAAAGCCAAAACATTAGCCAATTAATTGAAACCATAGTAAATAGTTACTACGCCAACCAATTACAACAAAACGAAATTATATTAAACCTTGAAAAAGAATTGTATTTGCCAATTGATGTTACCACCTTTCCATCTATTATAATTAATTTAATGGATAATGCTTTGAAATATTCGTTTAATAAAAAAAATATTGGTGTAACACTAAACAAAATAAACCAAAGCATTATACTAAGTATAAGCGATAATGGCTGTGGCATTTCAAATACGGATAAGAAAAAAATATTTAATAAATTTTATCGCGCTGGTAATGAGGAAACACGTACTACAAAAGGCACAGGTTTAGGTTTGTACATAGTTAATTATTTAGTACAAAAACATAATGGTAGCATTAATGTAAAAAACAATACGCCTACTGGCACAATTTTTGAAGTTTATTTTAAAGCGTAAGTCATGTAATCTTGTAAAATAATAGTAGCGCTAATTAAATCAACCGTTTTTTTATTTTGCCTATCTTTCTTTTTTAAGCCCCCTAAAAGCATTGTTTGGTGGGCTATGGTACTTGTAAAACGTTCATCGTAACGGTGTATAATTTTATCAGGAAATTTTTTTTGTAAATGAACTACAAAAGGGTCAATAAATCGGGCGCTATCACTTTTATTATTTTGTAGGGTTTTAGGTTCGCCTACTACAATAATATCTACCGTTTCGGTTTTAAAATACGTTTCTAAAAAAGTAATTACATCTTTACTATGTATGGTAGTTAAGGCACTTGCTATAATGCGTAAATTATCGGTAACGGCAATGCCCACACGTTTACTTCCATAATCAATTGCTAAAATACGCCCCATTAATTTTTAATAAATTTAAAGGTTTTATTACTGCCGTTTGCCATAATTGTTACAAAATAAACACCACTTTTTAAGTGTTGAATGTTAATTGACGATTGATGATGTGTAAACGAAATAGTTTCTTCTCTTACAATTTGCCCCAAACTATTGGTAATTGTTAATTGATGATTGTTAGCTGAGCCTAACGAAACCCCATTTTCCATTTTCCATTCAACATTTAATATGTCATTAACTGGATTAGGATAAATTTTTAATTCATTATTAGTAATATTTAAACTATTAATAGCATTTGCCAAATTACAATTATACGCCGTTGCTGCACTATATGTGGGAGGTGAACTAATTTTACCAAAACACATGAGTCC
>JAYTRS010000019.1:0-7592 GCA_043746065.1 Bacteroidota bacterium
TTTAATTCGTTTAATATTAATGCGGGGGGTGTTAAGCCTTTTTCGTTTACAACAGTGTTTAATTGGTTAATACCAATAATACTCATAAATGCGCCAGGAACACCGTGCCCTGTACAATCAGCTAATGCAAAAATAGTTAGATTTTGTTGTTTACTAAACCAATAAAAATCTCCACTTACAATGTCGCGAGGTTGAAAAAAGATAGAAATGTTTTTAAATATTTTATTTATTTGTATTTGATTAGGAATTAAAGATGATTGGATACGATGCGCATAGGTAATGCTATCGGTGATATCTTTGTGTTTTTCTTCAATTAAATGTTTTTGTTTTTCAACTTCAATTTTTTGTTTGGTAATTATTGTACTTTTTTGTTTGTTAATTTTTAAAGCCCTGTAAATAAAAAAAGAAAAGGCTAACAAGAAAACTACTATAATCAATACGGAAATTAATATGAGTCTTTGACGATTTTTATACTCACTGTTTTTTTGTTCTCTAATTAGCTGTTCAGCCTTATGCTTTTCTTCAGAAACCTTTATATCTTCAGAGTATTTTTGATTTAAAAATATTTTTTCAGCATTGTTTTTATTAATTGTTTTGGTGGTTTTTAAATACAACGCATAGGCATCATTTAATTTTTCTGAATTAACTTTTGGATCTAACTTATATGCTTCTATTAATATATTTAGAGCATTAGCCAAATCAATCCCAGCGGATATATTTGTATATATATTAACAGATTTTTCGAAATATATAATTGCTTCTTTATTTTTTTGTTTCAAAAGATTTAACCTACCAAGTTGATAATAGTATAGAGCTTCAGTATATGGATATTTTATGTTTTTTAAATAGTTATGAGCTTGTATTAAATAATCTTCGGCTAAGTTTAAATTTTTTTCATTGTTAGCAATTCCAGCCAGTGCTGCTAAAGTCTGAGCTACACCTTTTGTATCATTTATTTCTTTTCGGTACTCTAGTGCTTTTTTAATAGTTTGTAACCCTGTTTTTTTTCTATTATAATATTCAAGTAAACCAATATTATTAAGTAAAGTACCTTTCATATATTTATCCGAAGATTTTTTACTTAACTGAAAACATTTTTTTAATGTTTGTATGGCTTTAATTGTATCGCCTAAATAAATATATATTTGAGCTAAATTATTTGTAGGTGCAAGCAATATGTTTTTATTACTTACATTTTTTTCAAAAGCCTGTAATTTTTGATAATATTGTAACGCTTTAACTAAACTGCCTTCGTTTTGATAAACATTTGCAAGATTGGCGTATGTATTTACAATGTTATCATAATCTTTTATTTCTTCGGCCAAACCAACTGCTTCTGTATAATGCGAAATAGCTTTTGAATGGAAATTTGTATAGTTAATATAATAATAACCAAAATTATTAATTGCCAAAATATGGTACGATTTTAAAACAAAAGTTTCTCGTGGGTTTTTACTTTGGTTAATTTTTTCTAAAGTTAAATTAAAAATTAAACGGTTATATTTAATCCATATTTTTTCGTTTTGTGTGTTTTCAATTATACGTGATAAGCATTGAATTTTAAGTGTGTCGTTGGTACTATTTTTATTGTATACTGTAAGCTGTTCGCTTAAAACCTTCTTATCATCGTGCGAAAACATATTTTCTGATAAAGAATCAACTAAATAAAAATTTTTATCCAAAAACTGTGCGTACGTCTTTAGATTTATTATTACTAATAAAACAAATATTTTAAAAAACTTATTCTTCAATATTAAATTCGTTTATTTTACGATACAATGTGCGTTCGCTAATACCAAGCTCTTTTGCCGCATTTTTACGTTTGCCTTTGTATTTGCGCAATGCTTTTTTAATCATATCAATTTCTTTATCTTGTAAGGATAATGTTTCTTCAACTTCAATAGTTTGTGTGGTAGGTTGAGTTTGAATAACTGAAGGATGAAGTGTTAATCCGTTGCTGTTATTCATCATATCACTTGGGCTGTACATACGGTTTATTATTTGCACATCATCAACACTTACTTTGCTATTACCTGAAACCAAATCGTACACCATTTTTTTTAGCTCGTTAAATTCGGTGCGGGTATCGCGTATTACTTTAAAAATTAATTCTCTATCATTACTATCAAAGGTAGAACTTCCTAAACTATTAGTATTCATAAGGCTTGGCACATTATTATTACTAAATTGTGGTAAATATTTTAATAAGGTTTCGGCATTTATTTCTCTGCTTTTTTCAATTATAGAAAGTTGTTCGGCTATATTTTTAAGTTGACGAATATTACCAGGCCAATAGTAATTAGTTAATACTTGCTCTGCATCTGGCAGTAAACGCAACACTGGCATACGGTATTTAGCTGCAAAATCATTTGCAAATTTGCGAAACAATAAATGAATATCTTCTTTACGTTCGCGCAAGGGAGGTAAATAAACAGGCACAGTATTTAAGCGGTAATATAAATCGGGTCTAAATTTTTCTTTTTCTAAGGCTTGATAAAAATTAATATTGGTAGCAGCTACAACCCTCACATCTGTTTTTAAAACTTTACTACTTCCAACTTTAATGTATTCGCCACTTTCTAACACTCTTAGTAAGCGAGCTTGTGTGGCAAGTGGTAACTCCCCTACTTCATCTAAAAAAATAGTTCCGCCATTTGCTACTTCAAAATAACCTTTGCGAGCTTCGGTAGCGCCTGTAAATGCGCCTTTTTCGTGTCCAAATAATTCGCTATCAATTGTTCCTTCGGGTATGGCACCGCAATTTACAGCAATGTACGGCCCGTGTTTGCGTGCACTATTTTGGTGAATAATTTGCGGAAACACTTCTTTACCAGTACCGCTCTCGCCATTAATAACCACATTTAAATCTGTTGGGGCTACTTGGCGCGCAATATCTACAGCTCTGTCTAACAAAGCATTATTACCTATTATTCCAAATTTTTGTTTGAGTTCTTGTGTATTCATTTTTTTGCTAAGGGACTAAAGGGACTGTTTGACTAAAAAGACTGAAGGGACTTTGTAATCAAACATATCTCTTATCTATTTATTTAATAATTATAATTTCAACGTTTAAAACTTTATCATATTCACCCGTTGCTATATCTTCGCTATTCATATCACTTTTTATTCGTTTTAAAAATTTATCATAATCAGGATTTTTTTTCAGAAAGATCGCTAACAAATTCCCAATCTATTTCTGTTTTATGTAACGCATTAAATACTATTTCTGAATCATCTGGATTTGAAATATTCAAATGAATTACTCCAATTCCAAAAGAAGAATTTAACCTTTTTAATTCTTTCAAAAATTCATCTTTTCTATCTAATTCAGCACAAACTAAATAACTTTCATTTGCCCAAGAAGAGTTAGATACTGCCTGAAAAAAATATTCTCTAAGGTTAGATAAATCTAAAGTCTTTTTTAATTCAAACGAAAATAGTTCTGTTGTTGAAACACCTAAGTTTTGTGCTAAAGATTTTGAAGAATTTGACCAATCGCCAAATTTAGCGCCAACAATATCAGGGTGTTGCCATTGAGAATAAACTCTATTAGAAGTTTTATTATGATTTATTGTTTTACAATAAACGTTTAAATATGTATTTGCCCAGTAAACTAAAATTGGATGTAAATTACTTTCGTTATAATTGCTTTTTGATTCTTCTTTAATTAATATTTCGGTTTTTTTATTTTCAATAATACCTATTTGTTTTAAATAAAATTTTTTCGGGCGAGTAGTTGTTCTTTTGAAGGCACTAGATGCTTTATCTCTAATATCTACATATAAACGAGCTCCAATAGTATTCCAAGGCGTTTTACCTTTTGAGTTTATATCTTTATCATATCCTTTTAATTTTGCATAATCCCAAATCTCATCACTTGATAATGGTATCTTAACTTCTTCTAATACTTTTTTTGATAATTCTAAAAATGTCATTTTATTTTTTTATTTGTTCCTCTCTTCAGTCTCTTGCATCTCTTTAGTTTCTTCCATCCTTTCAATCCCTTTTTTACTCTGCTAAAATCTTGTCTCTAAAATTTGATATTTGTGTTTGTAATATTTCAACTTTAGTTAAAATTAATTTTAATTCATCAGCATTTCCATATTTTCTGCGCTCACAAATTAGTAATTGTGTTTCCATTTCATAAGCAGATGTTAAAGCCGTTGTTAAAAATTCACCAAAATGCACATTTGTTCTTTTACCAGAACCTTCAGATATATTTGACGGAATTGAAACACTACATCTTTCTAATTGTGTAATTAAATTAAATCTTTCCTTATTGGGCAAAGTATCTGTAAAGTTATATATCAAGTTACATAACTCCATGGCATCCATCCAAATAGTTAATTTTTTAAAATTATGTTTAATCATTCCTTGTCTCTTTAGTCCCTTCCATCTCTTCAGTCCCTTTTCTTTAAACAACCTCGCCTATTAATGTTGAAGAAGTACTGCTGGTTACCATAACGTTTACATAATCGCCACGTTTGTAATTTCCTTTTGGAAAAACAACTACCGAGTTTTGTGAATTACGACCCATTAACATCTCTTCTGATTTTTTTGAGAAACCTTCTATTAAAACTTTGGTAATATTCCCAACTTGTTTACGCGTATGGTATTCGCTGTGTTGGCGCTGTAAAGCAACAATTTCGGCTAATCGTTTTTGTTTAATAACTTCTGGCACATCGTCTTTATACTTACGTTCTGCCAATGTTTTAGGGCGTTCGCTGTACATAAACATAAATGCAAAATCGTATTTTACATGGTTCATTAGGCTAATGGTTTCTTGATGCTCTTCTTCTGTCTCACCACAAAAACCTGAAATGGTATCGGTACTAATGCCACAACCTGGAATAATTCTTCTAATGGCTGCTATTCTATCTAAATACCATTTGCGGGTATAGCCACGGTTCATCATTTCCAATACTTTACTGCTTCCGCTTTGTACCGGTAAATGAATATTATTACAAATATTTTCGTACTTAGCCATTACTTCAATAACGTCATCCGTCATGTCTTTTGGGTGAGACGTAGAAAAACGCACACGCAAATCGGGATTAATTAAGGCCACCATTTCCATTAATTGCGCAAAGTTTACGCTATTGGCTTTTTGTTCGTCTGTTAAAATTTCTTTTTTTAATCCACCGCCACTATATAAATAACTATCTACATTTTGACCTAACAGAGTAACCTCTCTATAGCCTGCTTCAAAAGCATCTTGGCATTCTTTTACAATACTTTTTGGGTCGCGACTACGTTCTCTTCCTCTTGTAAAGGGCACTACACAAAAACTGCACATATTATCGCAGCCACGCATAATACTTACAAAGGCACTTACGCCATTTTTATCTAAACGTACAGGCGCAATATCTGCATAAGTTTCTTCTTTACTTAAAATAACGTTTATTGCCTGTTGTCCGGTTTCGGCTTGGGTAATTAAATTGGGTAAATCGCGGTAAGCATCAGGGCCTACCACAATATCTACTAATTTTTCTTCTTCTAATAGTTGTGATTTTAAACGCTCGGCCATGCAGCCTAAAACGCCAATTAATAGTTCGGGTTTCGACCTTTTAATTTTTTTATAATCTTGTAAACGTTGGCGTACCCTATTTTCGGCATTATCTCTAATAGCACAGGTGTTCATAAAAATAATGTCGGCTTCGTTGGCATTTGAAGTAGTGCTAAAACCTTCTTTCATTAAAATTGAAGCTACAATTTCGCTATCAGCAAAATTCATTTGGCAACCGTAACTTTCTAAAAACAATTTTTTACCATTTTTGGATATTGAGCTTGTCGAAGCATCTATTACTAAAGCTTCGCCTTGTTTACTTTCATCTATTATTTTATTTTCCATCTATGCCTTTAATAGTGGGCAAAGTTAAGATATTATTATGACATTTTGACACATTTTATATAAATTAACAATCCTTGTAATTTCAAAATAGAAAGCTTGTAATTTCAAAATATAAAACTTGTAATTTCAAAATATAAAATCTATATTTACATCATTATGAATGACTTAAATAGAAATATTATACATCAATTTAAAGTACTAAAAAAACAATATCCTATACTTGCCGTTACTGGGCCAAGACAAAGTGGAAAAACAACTTTATTAAAATCGTTTTTCAGTGATTATAAATACGTTACGCTCGAAAATCCCGATATGCGTAAATACGCACTAACCGACACAAAAGGCTTTTTAGCAGAATTTGATAATAAAGTTATTTTTGATGAAGCACAACGTGTACCTGAGCTTTTTTCGTACCTGCAAGCCATTGTTGATGAAAAAAAAATAATGGGGCAATTTATTTTATCCGGTTCACAAAATTTTCAGTTATTAAACAATATATCGCAAAGTTTGGCTGGTAGAGTGGCACTTTTAAAACTATTACCGTTTGATTTTAAAGAATTGCAAAGTGGCAAATTATTACCAGAAGATTATCATAAATTAATGTACACAGGTTTTTATCCTGCTATTTATGATAGAGGAATTTCGCCCACAACTTATTACTCAAACTATGTGCAAACGTATATTGAACGTGATGTATTAGAACTTACCCATATTAAAGATTTAAAATTATTTCGTAATTTTTTATTACTATGCGCCAGCCGTGCGGGGCAATTATTAAATTTAAATAATATTGCAAACGAGTGTGGCATATCACAACCAACCGCAAAAGCGTGGCTAAGTATTTTAGAAAGTAGTTACATTGTTTTTCAATTGCAACCGTATTATCAAAACTTAAGCAAACGCATAGTAAAATCGCCTAAATTATATTTTTATGATACAGGTTTGTTATGCTATTTAATTGGTATTCGAAAGCCAGATAAACTGAGCACACATCCTTTTAAAGGTGCCTTATTTGAAAACATGATTATTGGCGAATATATAAAACGAAACCACCATTTTGGTTTGGCAAAAGATTATTGGTTTTGGCGAGATTCGCAAGGGCATGAGGTTGATTTACTATCTATTGAAGAAGATGGTTGGGATGCTTTTGAAATTAAAGCCTCTAAAACCATAAATACCGATTTTTTTAAAGAATTAGATTATTTTGGAAAATTAGCAGGCGATAAACTAAAACAAAAATACCTTGTATATGCTGATGATATTAACCAAAATAGAACCCATTATCAAGTTTTAGGCTGGGATAAAATTTAACAATAAATCACAACTATATAAAAAACAGATATTTACGCCTAATTATTCCTTCAAAAAAATAAAATTAGGTTTATTTGGATTAATTTTTTTTCCTTTGCAACAATTTTAAATCATTTTTTTAATTTTTAATACCCATACATATATAAAATGAGTAAAAATTTAGTGATTGTGGAGAGCCCAGCAAAAGCCAAAACTATTGAGGGTTTTTTAGGGAAAGATTTTACCGTAAAATCGAGCTTTGGGCACGTGCGCGACCTTGCCAAAAAAGGCTTCGGAATTGATATTGAAAATAATTTTACCCCTACTTACGAGGTACAACCTGATAAAGAACGAGTAATAGCAGAATTACGCAAATTAAGCAAAAGTGCCGATATGGTTTGGCTAGCATCCGATGAAGACCGTGAGGGAGAAGCCATAAGTTGGCATTTAT
>JAYTRS010000020.1:0-2403 GCA_043746065.1 Bacteroidota bacterium
ATATTAAACCCAAATGTAGAATTTAAATCAGCGGTGTTGGCTGGCGTTTCGATTGGCATTTCGGCTGATGTCGTTTTTTTATCTTTGCAATTACATAAAATGGCAATAATTAAAACAAGTACACTAATTATTATTTTTAATTTCATTACTTTTAATTTTACTTAAACAATTAAAGTTAATCATATTTTTAAAGACAGGATGACACGTAATAAAAAAAATGTAATTTTAAAGAGCCCCTAAAATAAAATGAAAAAACTTCCTCATCAAAAACATTTTTTTAATAAACTATTTAAAAATGCAATGGTAGCTATAATAGTTATTACACTATCACTATTTATAGGTATTTGGGGCTATATGCACTTTTTTAATTTAGGTTTTGTAGATGGGCTTTATAATGCCAGTATGATTTTAACAGGTATGGGCCCAGTAGATAAACCCATAAATAATGCTGGAAAAGTATTCGCATCTTTTTATGCCATTTATAGTGGCGTTGCTTTTTTAACAAGTGTTGCAGTTTTGTTTTCGCCTATTGTGCATAGGTTTTTGCATAAATTTAGTTTGGATATTGAAGAGTAATGCCTAAGGTTTTAATACTCTGTGCACATCGTCCAAAACGCTCGCCTAGCCAACGTTATAGGTTTGAGCAATATTTACATTTTTTACAAAACAATAATTTTATATTTACTTTTTCATATTTATTAAATGAAAAAGACGATATAATTTTTTATGGAAAAGGCAATATAGTTTTAAAATTTTTTATTCTTTTAAAATCTGTCTTTATTCGTTTAAAAGATGCACGTCGTTTTAAAAATTTTGACATTATTTTTATTCAGCGCGAAACCTTATTTATAGGCACCTCTTATTTCGAAAAAAAAGCATTTAAAAGTGGAGCAAAGGTTATTTTTGATTTTGATGATAGCATTTGGTTTGCCGATACAAGTCCGCAAAATAAAAAGTGGGAATTTATAAAAAAGCCACAAAAATTTTTTAAATCAATAACCTATGCGCATACCGTTATAGCCGGAAATGCTTATTTACAAAGCAAAGCACTTCCTTATAATAAAAACACAATTATAATTCCAACCACGTTAAATACAGCTATTCATGTTTCAAAACCCGAATTGCGAAATAAAGAGTATGTAACTATTGGCTGGAGTGGAAGCATTAGTACCATAAAACATTTTGAAAACATAGTGCCTATTTTAGTACAAATTGCAAACCTGTATAAAAACAAAGTGCATTTTAAAATTATTGGGCAAACAAATTATACCAATAATGTATTAGCTGTTGAAAGTGTAAAGTGGAGCGAAGAAACAGAAGTTAATCAATTAAATACATTTGATATTGGCATTATGCCTTTGCCAAATAACGAGTGGGCACAAGGCAAATGTGGGCTAAAAGGCTTATCTTACATGGCTTGCGGCGTAGCAACAATAATGAGTAATGTGGGGGTTAACGCTACCATTATTCAGCATGGTAATAATGGTTTTTTAGCAAACACAGAAAAAGATTGGTTAAATTATTTAATTAAACTAATTGATGATAAACAATTACGCCAACAATTAGGCGAAGCTGGTCGCCAAACAGTAATTGATAAATACAGCCTTGATGCAAATAAAAATTTATATTTAAATGAGTTTAAACGCCATAAATAATTATTTTTTAGCGCAACCCGAGCCCCAACAAAGTTGCTTATTGTTTTTGCGCCAATTTATTTTAAATCATTCACCAAATTTTACTGAAGAATGGAAGTTTAATTTGCCATTTTATTATTACAATAAAAAATGGTGTTGCTATTTATTTGTGTATAAAAAAACGCAAAAAATACATATTGGTTTTATGGATGGAAACAAAATAATACATAAAAAATTGCTGAGCGAAGGTAGAAAGCAACTAAAAGTTTTTCCTATAGACGTTGAAAAAGATATTGATATTAAAACTTTAAGTACCCTCTTAAATTTAGCTATTAAGGTAAAAGAAATGCCAATACCAGCAACATAATAAATTTTTCGTCTATAATAAATAAGCTTTTGTCGATACTTAAAATGCACTTGAAATATGCTTATAAACAACTTATTAATTAATTGATAAACAATAACTTAACATTTAATTAACGTAATTTAAACAGCTTTTTAACAAGCTAAATGCTTAATTTTAACATGAGTCTAAATAATAATATAATTCTTTCGTCTAAAAAATAAAGTTATTAACAATTTAATAGTTAACTTTATCTCCCCAATCACTTAAACCTAAAAAAACTATGTTAGACATTTTAAAACACTTTGAAACAAAGTACGGTACATTAAAGAAAAAAGGTTTACGAATAGAAGGTTTATCTATGATTGATCCTAAGCGTAAAAAGCATGCTATAATGGTAAGTAAACCATTTATGTTTGATAACCG
>JAYTRS010000021.1:0-7586 GCA_043746065.1 Bacteroidota bacterium
TTTATTCTGTGCATAATAACATTCGCCAATATTACTATAAATACTTGGCAAGTCTTTTTCATTTTTAGAACTAATTCCTATTTTTTCTGCAATATTAAAATAAATCATTGCCGAATCGTACTGTTTTTGATCCCTATATAAAACACCTATATTGCCTAGTAAACTTGATTTATTTTTAGGGCTTAATGCCGATTTAGGTAGATTAATTGCCATTTTATAAAAAATTAAAGCTTTTTTAGTATTGCCTTGCGTTTGATTAATAATGGCAATTGTATTATAACAAGCCGCTAAGCCTTTATAGTTTTTAATACATTTATTTAAAGTAATACCCTCTATAGCATAATATACTGCCTTTTTAAAATTACCGAGTTCACGATAACTAAAACTCATGTTGGTAAGATTTTTAGATTCTTCTAACTTATCGCCTAACTGTTTTGATAACTCTAAACTTTTACTAGAAAATTCAATGGCTTTATTATATTGAGTTGAATTGTAATAAAACATACTAATTATTCTGTATGCAGAAACGATACCTTTTGCGAAATTTACTTTTTGAGCTAATGCTATCGATTGATTATAATAATTAAAAGTATTAGAAGAATCTCTTAATTGCATAAACTGATCAGTAAGTTTATTTAGTAGATTAACCTTATTTGAATCTGAGTTAGAAACAATTAATAGTTTTTTTAAAGAGTCTATTTTATTGTTTTGTGCTTTTATAGAACTAATGAATGTAAAACAAAATAAAATAAGTATAGCGCTTAGTTTTTTAAACATGTATAATTAAAAAGTAATGTTACGTTTAATTTTACCTAAAGTAATATTATTTTTGCGAAAATAGTGCACCTAATTTAATTGTAGAATAGTATCTTTACCAAAATTATTGGCCCCGTAGTTCAATGGATAGAATAGAAGTTTCCTAAACTTTTGATCCCAGTTCGATTCTGGGCGGGGCTACTTATAGTTAATTAATTACAAGTGCATTTGAAAAATAAAATACACTTGTACTTTGATTTTTTATAAATAGAATATTTAATCAATTTTACTCAATATCTATTTTAGAGAGTATCAATTAAAACAACAAAAAGGCATAAGATCTGATATTTAGAATGATAGCTTTTTATGTTGAAAAAAATAAAAAACAAATTAAAGTATAAGTATATTATTCAATAGTGTACTTTACCTGGTTATTGCTTGCATAACCTAACTTAAAAATTTTATTTTCAAGTCTATATTTATCATTAAACAATATTTAGAAACCTTAATTAATTAATAACCGTTACATAACCCACATAGCTGTGTAGTTTTTTTTGATTGTCATTTACCTCAATTTTATAAATGTAAATGCCTTCGGGCACAGCATCATTACTACCATGGATTTTGCCATTCCAACCTTGGCTACTATTTTGTGTATTAAATAATTTTTGGCCCCATCTATCATATATGGCTAATGAGTAACTGCTTACTTCCCAGCCCTTACCCATTGGTAAAAAAATATCGTTTACATGATCATCGTTTGGAGAAAAGGTGTTGGGTACATAAAAGGTAAATTCGGGCAATACGGTAATGGTGTGTGTTATTGTATTAGTACAACCATATTGGTTGGTAACACTTAGTATAATTGGATAAATGCCACTGTTTGTAAATTTAAAACTGCTATTTTGGTTCGTATCTTTTTGTAAGGTTACAAGGTTCCACTCCCATTGCGTAGGATTGGCGGTGCTCTTATCGGTAAAGGTTACAAGGGTTTCTTCTAAATCGGTAAAATTATTTTTATCGGCTACAAAATCGGCAATGGGTGTGGGCAATACCGTTATGGTAAGTACGGTATCTTTAAAATTAGTACAGCCTACCGAGTTTGTAACTCCGTGGTTTACTTTGTAAGTACCTGCTTTATAAAAGCAAAGAGTGGGGTTGGCGGAATTATCAATAACGCCATTAGTAAATTGCCACGTGTAGTTAGTAATGTTTCCAGCAGCGGTGGTGCTATTATCAGCAAAGCTTACGCACAAAGGTGCGCAACCTTTTGGGTTAGTGTTGGTAAATAAAATAGTAGGTTTTGATACAATTTGGTTAGTAAATAATTTTTGTTCTTGCTTTGGGCAAGCGCCACCAATGGTAACATTAACCGAGTATTGCGTAGTGATAAGTGGCGCAACGGATATTGAATTGGTGGTGTAACCCCCAGGCATCCACAAATAAGTAATAGGGCTTGTAATGCCTGTTGTTAGTACTTGTAAAATACTAGCATTACCTACACAGCTTACAATAGTTTGCGATGCTACACCAGTATTAACATTTGGCTCGGTAATAGAAACACTACTTGTGCTTTGGCAACCATTGCCATCGGTAACTAAAACCGAATAATTACCTGCTATGAGTGAGGTTGATGTTGCAGCTGTGCCACCCTCTGGCGACCAAACATAGGTTAGATTATTAGTGCCATACAAAGGTATAACCGTAGCGCTACCATTGTTACCGCCTTTACACGTTACATTAGTTTGTGCCGAAATAGAAGAGCTTAATACCGAAACCGTTTTTGTAAATGTTGTTTTTGCGCCGCATGCCCCACCCGAAGTACTAAGCGATACAGTGTAAATACCTCCATTACTAAATTGATGGCTTGGGTTACTAAGTGTAGATGTATTATTAGCTGCGGTGAATGGGTCGCCAAAACTCCATACATAATTTAACGACGCTTGGCAGGCTGAATTAATGCTTGTAAAATTAGTACAGGTATTTGTAAATGTTACTGGGCTCACCACAGCATTTTCAATCGTAAAATCATCAATAGCAAAACCATCAAAACTATTGCACGTTAAACCCGACCCAAATACAAACCTAAACTTTACATTACTTTGCCCTGCTAAATTGCTTAAACAATGCTTGCTTGTAACCCAGCCCATACTGCCATTACCACCTTGGCAACTACCCGATGTGGCTTGGCTATTACCCGACCAACCATTTTTAGAACTTGTCCAATTTAAATAATTGATAGCACCGTAATTATACCAATTTTGAGTGTTACAATTACTAGGGTCGTTATATGCACCAACAGTTTGCCAAGTGCTACCATTGTTTGTAGAGTATTGTAAATTTGCTCCGTCGTAGCGGTATTCCATTTCCCAAAACACTTTAAAACTAACAGTAGGGTACGTTAATGTAGAAAAATCGTAACAAGGGCTTTGAATATATGATTGCTGCGAACCATTGTAATTACTACCCGTTAAGCCCCCAATTACCCAACATTTTGCTCCACTACCAGCGGCTGTAATAACCGCTTTGCTTGGGCTACCCCATGCCCAATCAGAATTGGCGCCACCAGCTACCCAAGTAGCTGCGGTTTCAAAATTTTGTGTGTTAGGAAAGGTGTTAATGCATTGCGCTAACAAAGTTTTTGTATAAAAACTTAGTATTAAGCTTAAAATAAGTATTTTAAAAGATATAAACTTCAATTTAAAAATAAAATTTTAAAGAAGCGGTTTGGGGTAAAATATAAAGATTATAGTTTTACCTTATAGGGTATTCACTTACAGATGATGAAGATATAAAAATAATTTTAATTTGCAATATTATGTAATTGTAAAGTTTTACAAAATAGTTATTGTGCCTTGCGTAAATATTCTAAAAAAGGATGCATGGCTTTATAGGCGGCAATTATATTAGAAGCTGTTTTGGGATTATCAAGATCCTTATCGGATAATTTATAACTCACAATAAAATGCTTGTGTTTTAAAATTTCGACATATTTATGGTCTTTTTCATAACCTTTTGGTGCATTTTTTAGTTTGTCGTCTTCATCTAAACCTTTAAAATATTTTGTAAATGCGGTGGCTTTTAAAATTTTTAATAAAGGTTGTGGATTGTAATCAATTTCTTGCCTTATGGCTGCCAACTTATCGGGCATTGGCATATATACGCCTCCTGCTAAAAAACTAGCATTAGGTTGCAAGTGTAAATAATACCCTGCTATTAACGATTTTTTTCCACCAGGGTTAATACTTGCGCCCATATTATTTTTGTAAGGAGATTTATCTTTACTAAAACGCACATCTTTATTAATTCTAAAAATACATTGCTTGGCCTGTAAATCGCCAATAGTGGGGTCAAATTTATTAATGCCTGTAATTATTTGTTGTACAAAGTCTTCAAACTCTTGTTTAGCTATGGCATATTTTGGTCGGTTAGCTTCAAACCAATCTTTATTATTATTGGTTTGTAATTTTTGTAAAAAAGGTAAAACATTTTGCATAGTACAATTTTAAATAATAATTTGTAATCCATCAACCGCTAACTCCACATTATTTGGTAATAATTTACTTACTTGGTTGTGCAAACCTAATTGGTGTGAAATGTGTGTTAAATATGTTTTTTTTGGTTTAAGTTCATTTATTAATTCAAGCGCTTGGTTTAGGGTAAAGTGCGAAAGATGTGGCTCGAGACGCAAAGCATTTAGCACTAAAACATCTAAATTTTTTAATTTTAATTTTTCTTCTTCACTAATAAAATTAGCATCGGTAACATAGGCAAAGTTATTTATTTTAAAGCCTTTTACTGGTAATTTATAATGTAATACGTTAATGGGTTCAAACTTAATGTTGCCAATATTAAATGTATCATTATCAAAATTTACAACATCAATTTCAGGTATGCCTGGGTATTTTTCTTCGGCAAAAATGTATGCAAACTCGCGGTGCAATGCTTCTTCTACTCTTTTAGTTACAAATACAGGCATGCGCATTTTATATAAATAATTAAAAGCTTTTACCTCGTCTAAACCTGCAATATGGTCTTTATGCTCGTGTGTAAAAACTACAGCATTTAGCGTTTTTACTTTTTGGCGAAGCAGTTGTTGCCTAAAATCCGGGCCCGAATCAATAACTACCTTTGTTACATCATCTTCAACTAAAATACTGCTTCGTAGGCGATTATCAAATGGGTTTTGGCTTGTGCATACTTCGCAATTACATGCTATTATTGGCACACCTTGCGAAGTACCAGTGCCTAAAAATGTAATTTTAATTTGTTGCATACCAAAATGTAATACAAAGAAAGTTAAAAAATGTAAAATAAATGCTAATAAAACCTTTATTATTAAAATTATAATATAAATTTGTCGGTTACAAATGCATATTAAAAAAAACATATTACCATTTTTACTTTTACTTTCGGTATTGTTTTCGTTTTCGGTTAATGCTATAAACTCAATTAATACAGCTTCATCTACTATTTTTCGTTCGGATAAAAAAGTTAGTAATCCTTTAAATACAAACACCAACTCTACCGAAAATTTTGTTTTTGAAGAATTAGAAAATGATAATGAGGAGCTTGCTACAGCTGCATTTTTATTATTACCTTTTTATAATTTAACCTGTAGTATTTCTAAAATTACGCTATTAATTTCTAATTACGCTACATTTCAAAAGGCTACTGAGCCTATTTTTATTGCTATTCGAGTTCTTCGAATTTAATTCTTAATTTCTATACAGCTTAATACTTTAAGCAAACTTGTCTTTTTTTAATACAAAAAATGATTGGTGTATTTTTTTAATAAAATCAATTTATAAACTATCAATTAAAAACTAAAAAATGAGTTTAAACAAAAAAAGTATTCCTGCTGATGGATTTGCTGGTTTGAAAGAAAATTTTTCTAAAGATGCTTTATCAGGTTTCTTAGTGTTTTTATTAGCCTTGCCTTTAAGTTTGGGTATTGCTAAAGCTTCCGATTTTCCGGCCATTTTTGGTTTAGTTACTGCTATTATTGGTGGTGTAGTAGTAAGTATTTTTGCAGGTTCACGCCTTACCATTAAAGGGCCTGCCGCAGGGTTAATAGCCATTTGCGGCGGTTCTATTGCTGCTTTTGGTGGTGGCGATATGGGCTGGCATTTAGCCTTAGGCGCTATAGTTGTAGCGGGTATTATACAAATAGGTTTTGGTGCATTAAAACTAGGTAAGCTCGCCGATTTTTTTCCTGGAGCCGCCATACATGGTATGTTAGCTGCTATTGGTATTATAATTATGAGTAAACAAATTCATTCGCTATTAGGTATCGACCCAAAATTATTAAAAGGTAAAGAGCCTTTGGAACTATTAGCTATGATCCCCGAAAGTATTGCACATCTTAATCCGCATATTGCAACAATAGGTGTAATATGCTTAGCAATTATGATATTAATGAGTTTGGTAAAAAATAAAACTGTGAAAAAAATTCCAGCACCCTTAATAGTATTATTGGTAGCGGTGCCTTTGGCCATAACTTTAGGTATAAAAACCGAAGAAGGAATATCTGGTTTTTCGTTAGTAAAAATTGGCAGTATTTTTGAAGCTTTTACAAATGGATTTAAAATGAAAGGCGATTTTATAAGCCACGGTATTATTAATGCCGATTTTTCTGGCTTATCGTCGCACCTAAGTGTTTTTATAACTTATGTAGTTTTGTTTTCATTAATTGGCACCCTCGAATCGTTATTAACAGCAAAAGCAATAGATGGTTTAGACCCTTATAAACGTAAATCAAATTTTAATAAAGATGTAATTGCCGTAGGTATTGGTAATACCTTATCTGGTATATTAGGTGCCCTACCAATGATTAGCGAAGTAGCACGTAGTAGTGCAAATGTAAGTAATGGTGCTAAAACACGTTGGGCTAATTTTTTTCATGGTATATTTTTATTACTAGCCGTATTAGTTGCGGTACCAGTAATTGAAATGATACCTAACGCCGCATTAGCTGCTATGCTAACCTTTGTAGGGTTTAGATTGGCTCATCCTAAACAGTTTAAACACATGTGGCATGTTGGTATAGAGCAATTTTTTATTTTTACAGCTACTGTTGTTGTTACACTTGCCACCGATTTATTAATTGGTGTTGGCACCGGAATTCTGTTAGAAATAATTGCAAATTTAATTATAGGAAAAGCATCTCCAAAAAATTTATTTAAATCAAATACAATTATCTCAAACACTACTCAAAACGATTATACATTAACTGTAACTGGTGGTTTAATGTTTTCTAATATTTTAGGATTTAAAAAAACATTTGCAAAATTACCACAAGGTAAAAATGTAATTATTAACGTTAGTAAAGCTGAAATTATTGACCACACCTCTATACTCACACTAAATGGATTAGTAGAAGATTATAAAGATAATGACGGAACGATTAGTATTGAAGGCTTTGAAAATCATAAAAAAATGGGGCACGACGAAACGTCAACACGTATCTTAAAAACAACCTAATTAAAGATAACTTACCTTAAGCTTTAGCAGTTTTTTTTACGGTTTGATAGTTTTTTCTGTAAAAGAATTTTTTCTGCTAAAGTTTTTGGTAAGCCCATTTAAAACATAAATATAAATAATCATGCGAAATATAACCATAAGCTTAGCCATATTTTTTTGTTTAAATACATTTGCGCAACAAGTCGATACAACAAAACATACCGTACTCGAAATTCCTAAAAAAGAAAAAAATGCCTTAAAATTTAATATTAACGAAGATGGCTCTCATTTTTTTCAAGTAACATTTTTAAACCAAACTTGGGTACGCTATAACCAAAGTAACGATAGTACTACCCAGTTTAATAAAT
>JAYTRS010000022.1:0-7580 GCA_043746065.1 Bacteroidota bacterium
CAAAGAAAAAAAAGAACGTTTTATGTCTGGTAGAACTAAATCAAAAATTAAACAAAAGCTAACGGCTCTTTCTCAGGTGCATAAAAAATTAACGTTTCTAACCCTAACTTTTGCTAACAAAGTAGAGGATGAAACGGGCGTTAAATTATTTGAAAAATTTTTAAGCAACGTTAAAAAACAGTCTCATGATTTTCAATATGTGTGGATAGCTGAAAAGCAAAGTAAAAATATAGTGTTTAAAGACAATATTCATTTTCACATCGTTAGCAATAAATTTTTTGATTTAAATAAATGGGCGGATTACTGGCGAAAATTACAGCATAAAAACGGTATAGTACCTCGTGAGGATACTTATAAGGCTAGTTCCGCCTTTGATGTAAAAGGTATCGCCAGCGATAACATAAAAGGGGTAATGAGCTATTTAACCAAGTACGTGACCAAAAATACTACCAAGCTTAAATGCCAAGTGTGGAACTGTTCTAAAAAAATATCTAAGCTATACACAGGCTTTTATTCGGGTTATGAGTTTTTAGAGAATATTAAGGAAAAACTACCCGATATAAAAATTGTTGAAAAATCTATGGAATACTGCAATCTACATTTTATCCCTCTTGATAAAACAACGCTTCCTTTTTATGATAAAATAAAAATTCAAAATAAAAAAATGTGGCGCAAGTAATGTGAGTTCACGCTTAATGTAAGGGATGATACTTACTTATATTTTCTTGTAATTCCTCAATGTTATTTACTTGATAGCTTTCGGTACTGCTTACATATCGGTGCCCTGCCATATACTGCGTTTTACGTAGGTTGTTTGTTTTTAACCAGTTTGTTATAACAGAGGTGCGTATTTGTTTTAAATCAATCAGTTTTTTGTTATTAGTTTTTAGTTGTTTGATGAGTTTTTGTAATAGGTTATTATAATTGAGTGAGGTGCCAACACTTATAAATAGTTTATTACTTGTTTTGTTTGTTGCTACTAAAATTTGTTTTCTTATGTCGTTTACATAATCGGATAAATCAAAAATTTGATGTGCTTGTAATTTTAAGGTACGTGCATTTGTTCTACTACCGCCTTGTATGGTTATTTTTCCCTCTCTTAGTTGTAAGTCTTGTAATTCTAATTTGCCTACTTCTTGGGTTTTTATACCTTGATAGACTAATATACTTAGTATTACTTTATTTCTTTTTCTCGCTAATTCAACACTAGTATTTAGTTTTTGGTTATTCGTTTTTAGTTCTGTGGGTGTTATTGTGTAATTTCTATAAATTATTTCTAATTCTTGCGGGGTTAATATTTCTTGTAATGTTTTACGTTTAATACCCTGTATTTTTACATTAGAGGCAGGATTTTCGTTTAGTTGATACTCTGCTATTAAAAAATTAAATAAGTGGTTTAAAGCGTTTGTATTAATGATTAATGTACGTGGTTTGTTTCCTTGTTTTCTTTTATAATTTATATAGGCTACTACATCATTATAAGTAACTGTTTCTAATTCTATGTTTTCTTCTTTAATCCAACTTATAAAATAATTTACTGTTTTTAGTAAGCCTTTTACTGTTTCACTTGTAAAGCCTTTTATTATCAACCATTCTTTAAATTTCTCTAAGTATATATTCTCCACTTTCTTCATTTTCTTTTTCTATTAAGTGTGTGTATATCTGTGTGCTTTCTAAACTACTATGACCTAAAAATTTGGCAATACTTTCTAAGCTCATTCCGTTTTGTAATAGGTGTGTAGCAATGCTGTGGCGTAAGGTGTGTAAACCAATATCTTTTTGTTGTAATTCTACCCCGCATAGTGCGGGGTCTACTCTTTGTATTAATAGTTTTAATCTTAGTAGCATAGCTTGACCGCCCATACGTGTACCGCGTTCGCTTACAAAAAAATATTCTTGTTTTTCGTTTATTAAAAAACGTGGTCTGCTTTCGTATAAATAGTTTTGTAAATATTCTATTCCTTTATTATTTATGGGTACTATACGTTCTTTATAATTTTTGCCTTTGCGTACATAAATATATTTTTTCTCGGTGTTTATATCGCTTATATCTAAGTTTACAACTTCGTTGCGTCTTAATCCACAACCGTAAAATATAGTTAGCATGGCTTTATCTCTTAATGCTAAGGCTTGGTAAAAATTATTATTTCTAAAGGGATGTGTTGCTGGATGGTTATCGCAGGCTTTATATAATTGTTGTATTTCTTCTTGTGTGAGTATGTATTTTAGTTGTGAGTTGTTTTCTTCGCTTTGTATGTAAAGCTTTGGTAGTGTTAATCGTCCGCTTTGGCGTAGATAGTCGCTAAATTTTT
The DNA here is from genome assembly GCA_043746065.1 of Bacteroidota bacterium. Classification (GTDB taxonomy): domain Bacteria; phylum Bacteroidota; class Bacteroidia; order B-17B0; family Aurantibacillaceae; genus Aurantibacillus. The sequence continues at coordinate 2,313 of JAYTRS010000022.1, forward strand.
GTAAGGCTTGTAAGTGTTTATTTAAACTGCCATTGCTTAATGCACCTGCTTTATTTTGATTAGGGCGTTGTTTTAATTCTCTGTAGTGTTCTTTGATGTGTGTATTATTTATTTGCTTAATGGTTGTAATATTTTTTGTTTCTAAAAAGTATAAAAACTCTTTTATATAGTTTGGCATGCCATAAACGGTGTAACTTGCGTAGCCCAGTACATCTAACCACTCGGCAAAACTTTTTAGTATGTAATTATAAGCATCCGTTTTTAAGTTTAGTTTTTTCATTTTTTTAGTTAATAGGGAATAGTTATTAGGGAATAGTTTTTTAGTCCGCATTCTCTTTTTTAGTTTTACTGAGCTGTTGCTTGGTTGCCTTGTTAGTATTGGTTTTTATCGGCTCACTTATTTTACTGGGCTGTTGTAAGCTAATGAGCGGTTTTTTGTGGTTTAATTCTATTGCTTTTATTTTATATACTACTTCATCTAAAGCATTGTTTATTTTACTTTTTAGTTGTTGGTATTCTTGTGTGCTGATGACTTGGTAATTAAATGTTTTTGTTTTTTGTTCGTTATTTAATTTTATTAATCCTGCATTATGTAAGTCGTAATGATAGCGTTTAACGGTGCTGTGTGCTATTCTAAAGGCTGTACCCATTGTGCGGTTATTAAATGTTGTTACATTATTTTCTGTTAGGTATAGTTTTAGTTTCTCAAAATAGTTTCTACAGGCTCCGCTTAGTTCGTCACTTTTTCTTAATAAAATTTCTTTCATTAATATATTTGCTTCTTCTATATCTTGTATTTCTGTTTGTATGTATATCTCGCCTGTGGCTTCATCTATATGTTCGTATCGCTGATACTGGTGGTAAAATGTAATGACTTCTATAAAATCGATGTAATGTTTATTTGTTCTGCGTGGTTTAAATACTTCTTTGGGGAGTTGTAAATATTCTGCATAAGGATTTATTATTTTAATGGGTTTTAGTAAACGTTGTGTGTTTTGCAGTAAATTTTTTATGTGTTCTTGTTCATCTGTATTTATTTTTCCTGCACTTAGTAAGCGTTGATAAGCCATTATATTTTGGTCTTGCTGTTCGCTTTCATCTAAATAAATTAAAAAACTTCTATTAGCGTTATCTTCATAAATACGCTCTTTAGTGGTACAGCCTGCTACACATATAGGACCTTCTACGGTTAATGTAATTGTTTTTGTTAGTCCTCTGCTATCTTTAAAGGTGACTGTTTTATTTATTTTACGTTTACTTTGTAATTCTCTCAAGGGGAACAGTACGTTTAACGCTCCGTCTAAGTCTTCTATCAGTATTAATTTATGTGCGAGTTCTTTTTGACCAAAATAATAAAAGGCATTTTCGGATAGGGTGGTAATTTCTAATTTATCTTCATCGGGTATGAGTTCGGCTATTTTTTCTTGTAAATGTGTTTTACCTATTCCACTACTGCCTAAGCTAATGATATGTAAAGGGTGTTTTAGTTTTCGTGATGTAAATATTAAATACATACGTGTGCCGTTGTTTAATTCGCCTATTAATCCCGCTTTGCTTATGGCTTCTATCGTTCGTGCCATTAAGTTGGGTTGTTGTAAAAATTCTTTTGCTTCGGTTATTTCATCTTCTGTTAGTATTTTAGTTATGATTGCGGTTTGTAGTTTTTGGTTTTCTATTTCTGTAAGTCGGTAGCTTTCTAATTGGTTGGTTATATCTGCTACGTCTTTTGCTACGGTGCTACTGCCTACTTCTAAACGTTCTGCTATTTTGCGTATTAATTTTTCTGTTTGGGTATCATTATATAAATCTAAATTTTGTCGTAGTGCTAAGTCGGCTACATCGGGGTTATTTAAGTAGTGTTTAAAGGTGCGGTTGGTTACTTCTATTTTTAAGGTTACTCGTAATCTATCCAAGCCATCTAATTTTATACTGCCTAAAATAGTGTATTGTATTTGCTGGGTTTGGTAGGTTATTGATTCGGGGTTGGTGGTGTTTAGTTTTGAGGTAGTTTCCATTTTGTTGATAATTAGTTTATGACCCTATTAGGTCACAAAAATAAACTATTTGGTCTTTTTTATAAAACCTATTTGTTTATACTTTTCAACAGATTAACGTTTATGGTCTTATTTATACTAATTTTATAGCATTATTAAGCATTTAACGTGTTAATAAATAACTTTTATGGCTTTGAATTTTGGAGATAACCTTAAAAAGGTACGAACAGATAAAAATATTTCGCAAGGCGAGTTGGCGGATATGTTAGGTATGCACGCCACACACCTAAGCCGTTACGAGCGTAATGTTACTGCACCCTCGATTGATATTTTAAAAAAAATTGCAGATAAGTTAAACGTAAGTACGGATATACTTATTTACGGCTCTACTGACGATAAAGCTAAAGGTAATATAAAGGACAATGAGTTATTAGGAATGTTTACCAAAGTACAAAGCCTTGATAAAAACGAACTCAATTGCGTTAAGTCGCTTTTAAAAGCCTATATTTTTCAAAAGGATATTCAACATCAGTTTACCAAGTAAGGTAGTAGTATGGCTGTATTTTGCATTATATATGAACTTAAAAACACATTAAAAAACTATCAACCATTTTTTAGTGCTATTAAAAGTACAGGAGTGTTTTGGGGAATTAATGAGAATACCACATTTATTCAAAGTGATAAAGATGCTTCTTATATTAGAGATGTGTTAAGTGCATATTTAGCCCAAAATGATAAAATTATGGTTATAGAAGTAAAAAAACATTGGGGGGCTAGAGGTTATAAAGCAAATGAGTACGATTGGCTAAAAGATGTTATAAAATAAAATGGATACTTTTTCTATCATAGTAAATGTACTTTCTATTGTCTTATCAGTAGTGTCGCTCGTATTAAGTCTTTATTTCTTTAATCAAAGTAATAAAGTAAACAGGGATAGTGAACGAATTTCTAACGACATAAAAAATTCTGTTGGTAAACTAGAAAGTTTATTTGATAAGCTCTACAGTGATACATTTAGTATGCTTAAAGAACAAAACAATACTATGCAAAATGCTTTTTTAAAAACTACAGGTAATGTATCTAACTCCGCTACTTCTTCAATCGACCCTCAACATACTATTATTGCTAAAATTGTTGAACATAAGAAGATTACTATTGATTCACTTTGTAAACAATGCGCCCATTTAGATATTAATCAAGTTAAAACAATTATTACCAATTTAAATAATCAAGGTACTATTACCTTAAACGATGATTTAATTGTTTTTGTTACACATTCTAACAATAGCAATATTAATGCTAGCGACACTAGTTTTTAATTTATGAAAAGCCTATTTGTAATACTCACTATTTTTTGCTTTAGTTGCGCAAGCCATAAAAAAGTACAGCAACCTAAAGCTAATGAGTTAGATTATGGCGCTAGGTTATTTGACCCTCGCATAGGGCATTATATGCCAATTGATACTACCAAATAAAACGGCTGTAATATTTTACCTTTACACTAAGCCTTGTTTACGCATGTCATTTATTTGTTGTTTCATGGCTTCTAACTCATCTTCTCTATCGCCACTATCTACATACTCAATAAATTCATTATAGGTTTTTAGCATTTTATCTTCTACTTGTTGGGGAAAGCTATATAAATCTTTTTGTAATTGTTTAAAGCCTTTTACTTTGTTTTTAAAGCCTACTTCACATAATTTGTTTACTAAGTCTGCCGTTTGTATTAACTCCTCTCTACTGGGTTGGTTTACCTCATTGGCTATTAAACTACCTAATAAGTAACTTGCTAAAAGTTCTTTATAGTCTGCTTCTGTTAATTCTATTGTTAGTGAGGTTTTCATTTGCTTTTTACAAATTTACTTTTGTTTTATTAAATATTTACCGCAGTATTACAAATACTGCGGAGCGGGGGCAATTAGTTTTCTTGTAAAAATAAGAGCTGCTGAAAATGCAATTAAGGATATTATTATATGTATTACAAATTTTCCCTTTGTAGGAATTTTATAACCTTCAATATAAATATCACAAGGGTTTTGCTCAGTATAAAAAATTTTGATTGTTTTTTGATTTTCTTCAATTATTTTATTTCCAAATCTGCCATCTAATTTTTGTTTACATCCTTCCTGCTTACCAGTATTTTGATTTGAATATAATAAAGTAATAACATAAGGTTTATACTCGTGAACCTTTTCTATTTTTTCAATATTAGCAGTTGTCTTTTTTGCAGTGATATGAAAGTAATAATCATTCTTTAAGTCGATTAAATAAATAATTAAAATTATAATTGTACAAGTAAGAACAATTGCTGAGCTTAGTTTCCCTTCAAACTTATTTTTACTTTTCATTTGCTTTATCTTGTAATACGTCAGTTCCCTTTTCTATTGCTTGTTTCAAACCTGCTTTCAATTGGTCGCCTTGCTTATTTATCAATCCTTGAATTTCTCCAATTCTCGAATTTACCGCTTTTTTTAATGCTTGATTACCAATTCCTGGAGTTTCAGATTGAATTACTTTTTGTATTCCATTTCTATAAGCTTCAGTCTCTGTTTGAGCTAATGCTTTGGAAACAATTTGCCCTATTTTTGCACTAACTGCATCAACTAATTTTGAAGAAAACACATTAGCTACGGCACCTATGGCTCCACTCTTAACCATTTGACCTAAATCATAACCATCTGAATTACCATAAGTATTATCAAACGCTTGACTGGTGGCATCTCCTACAATTCCAGAAATAGCTCCTTTACCTGCTAATCCCAGTAGAGAAGTTGCTGTTCCGCCAAGACCTAAAGCCGCAGCACCATAAAACCCAGAATAAGCAGATTTTATTACATTATAAGCATCATCACCTTTAGCAATCGAAATACCACCACTAACAGAAGCTCCCACAAGTCCTATTCTTGCTAATACGGGAGCGAATTCCGCAAAGATTGCAATTGAACCTAGAGCGGCTCCTATAGCTCTGTCCCTAGAAGCCTTCATAATATATTGGTCTTGTTTTTCGGGACTATTTGGATATAAAATTTTTGAAGCTTTTCTAGTATTCCTGTCCATAGCATCGAATTTTGCTTCTTCTCCTCCATCTAAATCAATGTATGTTATTGGTTTATTACCAGCAAAAGAGTAAGGGGTATACCAAGGATAATCTCTCGTTAAAGGGTCAACAGATAAAAACTTACCAAGCCTCGGGTCATATATCCTCATCCCATAGTCTTGTTGGTTTCCAGTACCCTTCACCTCGTTGTCATTTTCTTTGCCGTTAAAGCCGTAG
>JAYTRS010000023.1:0-7572 GCA_043746065.1 Bacteroidota bacterium
GTAGCTTGTATAATATTTATTAGCTTCTTTTACTCTTCCATAATAACGTTTTAAAAGTTGTTTGGCCCGTTCGGTGCTTCCACTACCAATGTTTATCCAAAATTTATCAATAAAAGCTTTTTTATCGGTGGCATTTTTACATTCTTCAAATTCGTTTTTACTCATTATATAGCGCGTACAATTAATCATTTCATCAGCATTACTAACCCCAGGAAAAGCATTATCATAACTATATAAAGTTAATCCTTCGTAAGTATCATTACTGGTTTTAATATGGTAAAAACCCTTTTGAGGGATGGTAATTTGAAAATTATTAGTACTCACATTAATGGTAAAAAGACTATCAGGTTTATACTTTAATTGGTCGGGTTCTTTTAACGAAAAGGGTGGCAGGGCAGTGCTAAAATCTTTAAAAAAACAATCTACTGTTATCTTAAAAATAGCAGCATTGCTAAATTGTATGCTTACGTTATCGTTTGGTAAAAAGTTAGGTTTAAAGGCTATTTGATTATTAACGCTTACTAAAAAATTTTGGTCGTTTAATTTATTTTGCTTATTAATAATAAGTGTTTTTGTATATTTTGTTTTTTTATTAACATCAAACACCGTAATTTCTAAATAATAATTAGTGTTAACTTTTGCTTTTAAATTAAATTTAGAGGTTAATGATTTTACTTCAACATTATCGCTGGCTCTATCAATAATAAAATAGCTGCTACTATCTATTATTTTACGGGTATTTTGTTCAGCAACTAATTTATAATTAATTTTTAGTTCAGAGTAAAAAGCGGTAGTAGTATCGGGGCGCTTGTAAACTAAATTTTCGTTTACAACTTGTAAATAACAGGTTGTAACACTATCGTTAATATTGTAGGCAACAGCATTCACTTCTAATAAATCGCTATCGGGATTTATTAAACTTTTTGTAGGCTTAACGGTATATTGCCTTTTTTGTGTATTACACGCCAACACTACAAAAACAAGTACAAGTATTTTTAAAAATATAGTTTTCAATGAGTACAAAGTTAAGTAATTAAATTATCTTTGCTTTATGCCTTTAAAATTAAATATTTGGCGTATTGCGGGCGTGTGCGCCATAATACTTTTTGCATTTTTATTTTTTAAAATTGTTATATATTTAACTATTTCGTTGGTGTTGTTTTTAGTGGGCTATCCTATTACTTACCGTTTAGAAAACATAAAAATAAATAATAAAAAATTGCCAGATAGTATTGCCGCAATAATAACTTTATTATTAATAATAGGTGTATTTATGAGCTTATTTTTATTAATAATTCCACCTTTAGTAAATGAAATTAATTTTTTATCAACCTTAAATTTTTATGATGTGTTGCATAATTGTTTAAATCAGTTTCCGGTATTAAAATCGGCGTTATTAAATTTTGGAAGTGAAGAAGATTTAAAGAAAAATATTGGCACCCAATTTAGTAGTTTACTAAATTCAGATAACCTAAGCTTAGCTTTTAATAATATTAGTATGTACATTGGTACCATTGTGGGTGGTATTTTTTGTGTATTATTTATAACCTTTTTCTTTTTAAAAGATGAGTTAATAGTAAAACAAAGTATATTAACCATTACACCCAAAGGTAACGAAGGGGCTATGCGAGATATTTTAAAAACAAGTAAAAAAATGCTTAGTAAATACTTTGCAGGTTTATTTATAGATATGCTAATTGTGGGTGGCAGTAGCTTTTTAATATTAACTATTTTAGGCATTAAAAATGCTTTAATCATTGCATTTGTAGCAGGCATTTTAAATGTAATACCTTATGTTGGCTCGGCAGTTACTATACTAATTGCCATATTTTTAGGTGTAAGTGGATGCATAAGTTCAGGTAATTATGAGTTAATAAGCGCAACATTAAACAAAATAATTATTACATTAATTAGTATTTACGCCATTGATGGTTTTATAATACAGCCTTTAATTTTTTCAAATTCAGTAAAAGCGCATCCATTAGAAATTTTTATTGTAACGCTCATGGCGGGATCAGTAGGTGGTATTTTTGGTATGGTGGTGGCCTTACCTGTTTACACTTTAATTAGAATCGTAGCTAAGGAATTTTTAACACACTTAAAGTTTTTTAAAAAAATATCAGATACCATTGAAGAGTAATTTATAGCTTTAGCTCCTCTGCTGGATTCCAAAAAACTTTATTGAAATTAATAATTTTATCGTTTACAACTTTTATTTTTTCTTTTTCTAATAATTCTTGCATTTGATAGGGTGTTGCAAAATGGTGTTTACCTGTAAGCATACCATTACGATTCACCACACGGTGAGCAGGCACTTTAGGTTTTACTGTATGCGCACCATTCATAGCATATCCTACCACCCTACTACTACTTTTTGCGCCTAAATAAGCGGCAATAGCGCCGTAACTAGTAACCTTACCTTTTGGTATTAAACGCACTACTTGATATACTTGTGTAAAAAAATCTTTTTCCATTTACTTACTCATTAATTTTTTTAATTTAGTATTAATGTATTTTTCTGAGGCCAAAAATGAATCTTGAATGCGTTTGGCATAACGAATACTTGCTAAAATTTCGCGTTGCTTTTCTTCAATAATTTCATTTTTATTTTTAAGTAAGCGTAAATCATTTCGACGAAGTTTTAATAAGCGAAACACAAAAAATAAACTTGCTATTAAAACTAAAACAATACTACTTAAACTTAGTAATAAAATATTATTTCGTTTTAATTTTAACCTTTTAATTTCAATATCTTTTTTGTTTTTTTCAAGCACTAATTCTGTTTTAATGTTTTTATATTTACTTTCAACCTCTAATGTGTTTTTTATTCTTTCTGCATTCATAAGTGTATCTCTGGTGGATACAAATAATTTATAATACTTTAATGCATCTTTGTCTTGCCCCAATTTTTCGTGCGCAACTGATTTTAATTTATAAGCTTTTTTTAGTTGGTCGTAATAGGGGTGCTTTTCTAAAATAGCAATGCAATTATTTAAATTACTGATTGCTTCTGGTATGTTATTTGCAAATAAATTAAATTGCCCTAATATTAAAAATGTAGTTTCTTTAGCATTTAAATTAGTAGCATATTTTTGTAGTGTAATTTCATGTTTTATTGAATCGCAATAATTTTTAGCTTCATCAATATTATTTAAATTAATATATGTTTCAATAATATTAGAAAATACTTCGATTTTACTAAGGCGTTTTATTTGGTTAAATAATTTTAACGATTCTTTAAAATAAATAAGTGCCAAACCGTGTTGCTTTAGTTCGTTATACTCAATACCAATGTTATTTTTTAAAATTCCAATGGCTCTTATATTATTTATTTTTTGGCTATAGTTTAACGATTTTCTAAACAAATAAATAGATTTTTTGTGCTGCCCCTGTATGGATGCAATAATTCCTAAATAATTATATAGTTCCTGCTGCATGCTATCATCATTTCTATTCTCAGCAATGGTTAATGCCAAATAATAATTTTTCACAGCTTCTTCAAAATTTTGGTTCCCATCTAAACCATAACCCAAATTATAATAACCATAAAGTTTTCCCTTTTCCCAATTATTAAGTTCGGCTAATTTTAAAATTGCTTTTCCCCCTTTAATTAAAATATCGTATTCGTTTAATTTATCTTTTAAATAGTTGTGAATTTTATTAATTTTTGCAGTATCATTTATTGATAATGACAAAAAATAATTTATAGAATCGTTTTGAGAATATACATTACCGCATTTAATAAGGCATAAAACAATAAAACAGTAAAAACTTATTTTTATTCTCATTCTATAAAATTAAACAAATACCCTATCTTTGCAAACTATGATTAAACGCGTTAGAGTTAGATTTGCCCCCAGCCCCACGGGAGGCTTACATATGGGCGGTGTGCGCACGGCCCTATTTAATTATTTATTTGCTAAAAAACATGGCGGCGATTTTATATTACGGATTGAAGATACCGACCAAACGCGCTTTGTAGAAGGAGCGGAAGAATATATTATTAATGCCTTAAAATGGTGTGGCATTGCACCTAATGAAGGCGTAGGTTTTGGCGATGGCCCTCATAAACCTTATCGCCAAAGCGAAAGAAAAGAATTAGGAATTTATAAAACCTATGCCGATAAATTAATTGCCAGTGGCAATGCCTATTACGCTTTTGATACCAGCCAAGAGTTAGATGAAATGCGTAAACGTATGGAAGCAGCAAAAGTCGTAACGCCTCAATACAATGCCATTACTCGCCAAAATATGCGTAATTCATTAACCTTAAGCGAAGACGAAGTAAAAAAATTATTAGAAAATGGAACGCCTTATGTCGTGCGTTTAAAAGTGCCTCGTAACGAAGAAATTCGTTTTCAAGATATAATTAGAGGTTGGGTAACCGTTAATTCTAGTCAGGTTGATGATAAAGTACTACTAAAAAGTGATGGTATGCCTACTTATCATTTAGCACATATTGTAGATGATATTGAAATGCAAATTTCTCACGCAGTGCGTGGCGAAGAGTGGTTACCAAGTGCCCCCGCTCATATTTTAATTTACCGTTACTTAGGTTTAGAAAACGAAATGCCCTTATTGGCGCATTTGCCTTTAATTTTAAATCCAGATGGAAATGGTAAAATTAGCAAACGCGAAGCCCGTTTTCCTGTATTTCCATTAAGCTGGAAAGACCCACGTGAAGAAACGCCTTATATTGGTTATAAAGAAAGTGGTTATTACCCCGAAGCGTTCGTTAATATTTTAGCCTTGTTAGGTTGGAACCCAGGAACAAATGAAGAATTATTTAGTGTAGAAGAATTAGCAAAAATTTTTGACTTTGACCGTGTACACAAAAGTGGTGCAAAATTTGACCCTGAGAAGGCAAAATGGTTTAATCAACAATACCTTCGTAAAAAATCTGATACTGAGCTAGCAGAAGCTTTTAAGCCTGTATTAAAAGAAAAGGGAATTGTGCGTGATGATAATTTTATAAAAGAGTTTTGCAAATTATTAAAAGAAAAAGTACAATTTACACATGAGTTTTGGGAACAAGGCAATTATGTGTTTGAAATGCCAACTCATTACGACGAAAAAGTAATTACTAAAAAATGGAATGAAACTAGTAAAGATTTGTATACAAAATTACTTACTCGTTTAGAGAGTTTAAGCAATTGGGATGCTATTATTTTACACGATGATTTTGCTTTGGCACAAACAGAAATTGGTAAGTTAGATATGCAATTAGTGCGCGTATTAATTACCGGTGTAGCGGGTGGGCCACAATTGTTTGATTTATTAGCATTATTGGGTAAAGAGGAATCTTTAAGGCGATTAAGAACGGCTTTAAATAAGTTAAGTTAAAATTGTTTACTTTTATTGGTATAGTTTTTAATAAAAAAAATACTCGCAAACAAAAACCCTAAACCAAAAGGTATTGCAGTATAGTTTTTATAAATTGAATGATTGAAAAACTCCATCATCATCCAAAAACTATTTGCACTTATCCAACATAAAATGGCTAAGTTTATAAATAACTCAGTTGTTTTAAATGTTCTTATTGCTATCCAAACGCATAAAAATAAAGTAGGAATAATCATAATTGCGCCCAATACTTTTAATTCTAACATCCAACACATATCTTTTAGTAACCAAAAAACAATGTGGATGTTTTCGAGTTTACGTATTCTATCGAGTAGATTCATTTTGTATGGTTTATAATATAAAAAGCGCTTCAAAAAAAATGAAACGCTTTTTTAAATTACTTTTTAAAACTTATTTTTCTAAAATAACTTTTATATTTGGTTTAAAATAACGGTTAGATTTTAAAATTTTTCCGTCCTCTCTAAAAATTGGATTTCCGTTTTCATCTAACTTACTCATATTACTACGATGTATCTCATTAAATACGTCTTCAATTTTATGTTGTAGCCCATGTTTTAAAATAGTACCACATAATATATATAGTTGGTCGCCTAAGGCATCGGCAATTTCAACAATATCATTGTTTTTACAGGCTTCTAAATATTCGTCGTTTTCTTCTTTAATTAAATTGTAACGTAGGGTATAATCTTTTTCAGCAATTAGGGTTTGTTGATAAGCATTTCCAATTTTAAATGTATCGTGAAATTCCTCAACCGATTTAATAATAGTATTCATAAGGCTTAAATTATTTTTTTAAAGTAGGTGATTTTTTTGCCTTGTATTCTAAATTTATTAATTCAACTACTTCTGTTGTAATATCTAAAGTAGCATTGCCAACTAACATGGTAGGCACGGCATCGCTGTAGGATAAAATATAATCATATTTTCCATTATTCCATTTCACTAAAAATGCTTTTATAGTTTGTTGAAAGAGTACATTTTTTTCGCCAATATCGTTGGTTAAATTATCCATTTGAATTTGTTTGTTTTGCGCTTCTTTTTCTAAAGCTTGTATCTCTCTAACCTTTGCTTCCATCTCACTTTGGCTTGCTATGCCTGCTTTTTCAGACACTTGATAATCTTGCATTTTTTTCTGATAGTTAGCACTTAACGTTTCTAAGCTTGCTTCAATGCTTGCTTTTCGGTTTTTAGCTTCCTTTATTAAATCAATAACTTGTAAACTTTTTTCGTTTAATACATCTAAATTTAAATACGCAATTTTACCTGTAGGAGGTGTACCAATTGCTGTGGGTATTATTATTTTTTTTGCAGAATCTGTTTTTGTTTCAACCGAGTCATTTTTTGTATCAGCATTAGATACTGATCCATTTATTGAATTTACTTTATAAAATAAAAAAGCAACGGCAATAATTAATACGGCATTAAGAGCAAGTAAAAGTTTATTCATTAAAATGGGGTTTATATTAATCTACAAATATAAAAACCTTATTTGTTAGTGAATAAATTTTGCTGAGGTTTAATAATAAATTGGGTTTCTTTAACAAATTTTGGCAATGGTTGAGCTATTTGAGTAAAAAGAGCGCTAAAAAGCTCATTTTGAGGATAACAATCGGTTTTTAATTCGTTTAAACACCATTTATTATATTGTAATTGATACAAGTTATTGGTTTGTATAAAAAAATGTTGCGTGTATAATGGTAATTGGTTATGCTGAGCTGGGGTTAAAAGTAACATTAGCTCGTTATTATTACCACTTTTAAAATTACTAGATAAGTTAGCTGGAAATTTATTTACAAAATTAAAAAAAGGTAATACCCAAAATATGATTATGCACACGTAAAATAGTGGTTTTTGTAATAAAATAGCTGGGCTAAAATAGCGTTGTTTTGTTCGCCCCGAAAATAAAATAAAAAGTATGGCTAAAAATACTACATTCAAAAACCAAAGCGCATAATTTTGGTTTGTTGCGCTTGGAAACGTAAAAATTAATAAAGTAATGTGTACAATGCAGCCAAAAGTAATAGCTAAATAACGTAAAGGTGTAATAATTAAACCTACTCCAATAAAAATTAGAATGTAAGGCAACGTAATGCCCATTTTAATTAAAAATAAAAATTGCCTATCAGTAATTATATTTTTTAGAGGATAAATAATTTCGAAAAAACTAGTACTAATAAAATTTGCATTTAATTTATTTAAACCACTATA
>JAYTRS010000024.1:0-2393 GCA_043746065.1 Bacteroidota bacterium
TAAAGGTAACGTACCTTTGTTTTTTATAGCAACTAATTTTGCTACTACATGTTTATCATTAAACGAAAATACAGCAACTTCGCCTTTATTAGCAGAATAAACCCATTTCATTAATTCTTTTGGATTATCTAAACCTGGTATTTGACGTTCACCTTCTTTTAAATTATCTGATACGCGGGGTATTAATTTTTGTTCTTTTACTGCTTTATCAAATAATTCGGCCTTGTTATTTTTACCAGCAAACTCGTTAGCGGTAGCAAATATTTTTTGGTTAGTTTCATCGCTTGGAGCAATTAATTTAAATATTTGAGCCACTTTGTAGCTATTATGACGAGTTTTACTTACATCTAACACTTCAATAATATGATATCCAAATTGCGTTTGAACTGCACTAATATTACCTTTTACGCCCATTAAACCTGCATTTTTAAATGGCTCTACAAATCCTTTATTTTCATCAAACCAGCCGTAATCGCCACCTTTATCTTTACTGCCACCATCATCGCTTACGGTTTTTACTAAGGTATCAAACGTTACTTTTTTCTCTTTAATTAAGGCAATTAAACTATCGGCTTGTTTTTTAGCTTGTTCTAAACTACGTTTTGGTTGTTGTGTTTGAGGATCAACAGTACCAATTAATATATGACGTATTCTACAACTGTCAGCTATTGAATTAACGGCTTGTAATTTATAAACTTTAAAATAAGCTCCTTCATTATAGGGGCCAAATACAGAGCCGATAGGCGACGTAAAAATGCTAGAATCGCGTACTATCATAGTTTTTTTAGTAAAATTTTGTATAGTTATTGCTCCGTTTTCACTTTCTTGTTGTATATATGCACTATCTTCTTTAATGGTTTTGCCTTTAAAGTTGGCTGCGGTTTCGGTTGCTTCTTTTTGTATTAAAGCTAAATCTTCGGCACTTGGTACTACATTAAATGCTACATACTCAATTTTACGAGTAGTTTCGGGATTAAAAAACTGATACGTATTTTCGCTGTAATATTTTTGGATATCAGCATCGGTAATTTTTACTGCGCTATCGCCTACTGCATCAAAACGTTTTACTACAAAACTAATGTCTGCTTTTGTATTTTGCTCTTTAAATATCGCTTTTGCTTCGGCAGTTGTTGTATATAGACCTTTTTTGATTAAAGAGGCGTATTTTTCGGCATAACGCATTTGTTTTACGTTATCTTCCATTTGTTTTAAAGCATATTCTTGCTCAGCAGGAAGTGATTGTACGGCTTGTTTCCATTTAGCTAAATCTAAACTACCATCAGGGCGAGCAAATTGTGGATTAATTTGTCCAGTTTTTTGATCGCTTAATTGTTGTATTACTGATTGAACTGGATTAGCTACTACTTTATCATAAATTTCGTCTTCGCCAACGGTAATACCTACTTTATTGTATTGAGGTTTTACTACTAAATCGGCAACATACTGCTGCCAAACGTAATCTACTACTTGACCTTTAGTAGCGTCATCAATATCTTGTGTTTGTTTTTGCTGACGGAGTTGGTTTAATTGGTTTTCAACTCTTGTTACAAAATCGTTACGGTCTATATTTTTACCGTTTATTTTACCAACTGACATTTGATCGCCGCCGCCAAAGATAGAAGCGCCAGAACCTAATAAACTTTGTAAAATAAAAATAACAAGTGCTAAGCCCACAATACCTACCAAAAGGGCGGTACGTTTGCGTATGCTTTGTAATACACTTGTGTGTTCGGTTTCTTTCTTAGTTTCGGTAACTTGATCGTTTTTTTGTTTACTCATTTTAAATTATTTTTAAGACTTGCAAATATAACAGTTTAAGTGAAATAGCGCTTAAATTTTTAGATTTTTTTTGCTTATTTATTGTGTGTAAAAGTGACGCTAATTAACCCAAATTAAGTTTTAGTAAATTAACTTACTCAAAACGTAGGCTATCAATGGGGTCTAATTGCGAGGCGCGTTTGGCGGGCAGGTAACCGCTTATTAAACCCACGGTTACACAAATAATTACACCTGTCATTATCCAAAACCAAGGTATAAAAAAGCCTGTATCTAAAGCTAGGCTTATTACATTGCCAATTACAATACCTAATAAAATACCAAATGCCCCCCCTAAAACACAAATAACAACGCTTTCGATTAAAAACTGATATTTAATTGTTTTTTGAGTTGCACCTAATGCTTTGCGCACACCTATTTCGCGAGTACGCTCAGTAACGCTTACTAGCATTATGTTCATTAAACCTATAGCTGCACCTAACAAGGTTATTAAACCTATTATTGTAGCCCCTGCCGTTACTTTTTGTAAGTTACCAATGAGTAGGGTTGCTAGGTTATCAGCTTTAACAACATCAAAATTTTCGGGGTTAATGGTATTTATTTTTCTAATTTTTCTA
>JAYTRS010000025.1:0-7547 GCA_043746065.1 Bacteroidota bacterium
TGATTTTCAAATATTTAATTAATGGTATATTAATTGGTTTATTTTGGTATAACCATTAAAAATAAATATTATGAAAACGTTAAATCAAATTAAAAACACTGTAGCAGCGTTTGTATTAACAATTAGTATTAATGCTACAGCCCAACAAACACCTAAAGCAATTAACGGCTCTAACGATTATAAAAATGCAATAGGTTTAAGATTTGGAGAAACATCGGGTATTACTTTTAAGCACATGTTTGGTAATGCAACTGCTTTCGAAGGTATCGTAAGTATTTGGCCATACAATTTAGGACTTACTGGCTTATTCGAAAAAAATTCAGGCACAGGTGTAAACAACTTAAATTTTTATTACGGAGCTGGTGCACACATAAACTTTGGTAATTCAAGGTATAGAGTTTATTATTGGGACAGAGACCGCGAATATACCTATGTATACAGCACTTCTTCTGTTGCTTTAGATAGATGCTATTTTGGGTTTAGAATATAAATTTAAACCCATTCCACTAGCTATTAGTGCGGATATAAAACCTTATATAGAGGTAGGTGATTATGACTACTCATACTTTACGCTCGACCCGAGTATAGGTATTAAACTTACATTTTAATTAAATAACAAACTAAAAAATAATAATTATTAATTCACTAAAAATAAAAAATCATGAAAACCAACGTAAAAATATTTAAATTAATAATTGGCTTAGCAGTTGTATTTACTCTAAACTCTTGCCAAGAAACAATTGGGTTAGAAGAGCATCAAAAATCCACCTCCGAATTATTAAATAGAAATGATTCGTTAGAACGAATATATATTGCAACGCTAGATGAAATTGATAATAATTTGGATATGATAAAGTATAAGCAAGGTGTTTTAATATTAGGTCCAAATACAAATGTAGATTTTGGAACTTCTAAAAAACAACAAATAATTAATAATATAAGTATGATTAATACTTTGCTTGAAGACAATAAATTAAAAATTGCTTCATTAGAAAAAAGTCTTTCATACTACAAGGCAGGTAAAAAAGAATTAATTCATTCTATCGATTTAACGGTTGAAAAAGTTAAAAATCAGCAAAAGCAAATTGAAGATTTTAAAACTGCTTTAATTGAACGAGACTTTAAAATAAACGAATTAAATAATACTATTCAAAATCAAAATTTATCTATCCAAAATCAAGATAAATCAATTCAAGAATTGGCACAATTAAATAAGAGTCAAGAAACTAAATTAAACAAAACATATTTTACTTATGGTACTTATAAACAGTTAAAACAAAAACATGTGATACAAAACAAAAGCGGTTTATTAAGTTTAAAAAAAGTAAAAGTACTTAGTAAAGACATTAATAAAGAAGAGTTTTCTGAAATAGATATGTATAAAAACACTGCAATATCTATGTATGGTAAAAATCCTGAAATTATATCAACACACCCTGATGGTACTTATAAACTAGAACGTAAAAGTGATGAGCTAGCTTTACTTACCATTAGCGATCCTGAAAATTTTTGGAAAGTATCTAAATATTTGGTAGTACAAGTTCATTAAAAAAATGCCTAAAAAATTATAAACCTTTAAAAATTATAATTATGAAAAACCTGCCAAATTTTAAAATCGTTATCTTAGAAGATGACGATTTTTATAACAAACTTTTATCCCGTTTTTTAGAACAAGAGCTTAAAAATACAGCTCTAATAAAACGATTCACAGTAGAAATAAATTCATATACATCATTTAAAGATTGTTCACGAAATTTTGATAACAATACAACTTTATTATTTACCGATTATTATTTACGAGATGGTTATAGCGCCTCACACATGATTGATTTTATAAAGTACAGATGTTCTGATTGTAAAGTAGTTGTTTTATCTCAAGTACAAACAATCCAAACTTCTATATGTACAATATTACAAGGAGCGTATGAATTTATAGTAAAAGATAAAAAAACGTTATTTCAATGTAAAGATTTAGCAGAAACGATAATTTTAGAAAAATTAATTTTAAAGGATTAAAAATTAAATACTAAAAGCAATACCGAAAATTAAATTAGTGATAATAATTTAAAAACTTAAAGCCATGAATTTTAAAAAAATAGAAAAACAGGAAATTGTCAACTTGCATTTTCACCCATTTGATGTACTTGAAAATGAGCGAAGCAAAAAGGAAAGAGATAATAAACTATTAAAAGCGGCCATATTAGGTAATATAGAAAAAGAAAAATGTAAAATAGTATTTTGTGCTAAAGAAGGATGGAATTGTGTTGAAACAACCGTTTGGGCGGTAACAGATGAATATGTATGTCTTAAAGGCGGTATTTCACTTTTAATAGCGTCAATTTCTGAGGTAATTTTATTGTAATTTGCTAACAATATTTATTTATTGTAATTCACTATAAAAAAAGGATACCACAAGAACTATTTTATAACAAAACCATTAAAACAAAAATAAATTGTTATTTTTTTGGACTATATAAATAAAACCTTTAGCCCAACTAAAGGTATTTATTATAAGTACTTAAAAGCTCGTTCTTCATAATAATATGGGTTTTCGAATTACCGTTTCTCCTTTAAACGATTTTTTAGTGGTTGAGTTTACTAAAAGCACCTTTTCAAAATTACCACTAACAAAAAAGCGTTTCAAATATATTTGAAATGCTTTTTTGTTATGCTAAATTACTTGTTTAATTTAGCCTAATGGATTTAACAACAATAAATATAAAGCTTACCAATGCCGCTTTTAAATTAGAGGCCACTAACCAACAAGGTAATACCCTCATTATGGATGCCGCCCAAAGTATTGGCGGTAGCAATTTGGGCTTTAGGCCCATGCAATTATTATTAAGCGCCGTTGGGGGTTGTAGCGCCATTGATGTGATTAGTATTTTAAAAAAACAAAAACAAACTATTACCGATTTTGAAATAGAAGTAGAAGGCGATAGAGCAAATATAGAAGATTATAGTATTTGGAAAAATATTGTGTTACACTTTAAAATTAAAGGCCAGGTAGATGTTGATAAAGCCGATAAGGCCATAAAACTATCGTTAAATAAATATTGTTCGGTATCAAAAACATTAGAGCCCACGGCCACCATTACTTATAAATTAAGCGTTAATTAAAATGAAAAACAAAAAATTTGAAACCCAAGCCATACGTGCCCAGTTAGATAGAAGTAGTAATAACGAGCACTCAGTACCCTTATACTTAACTTCTAGTTTTGTATTTGATACTGCCGAGGAGATGCGTGCCGCCTTTGCCGAAGAAACGGATCCTTATATTTATTCGCGCTACAGCAACCCAAATACAAATGAGTTTATAACCAAATTATGTTTGTTAGAAGGTGCAGAAGCTGGCATTGGCACAGCATCGGGCATGGCGGCTATTTATACAACCTTGGCAGCTTTATTAAGTTCGGGTAATCATTTAATTTCGTGTTCGTCGGTGTTTGGGGCTACACATACGGTGTTTACTAAGTATTTTCCTAAATGGGGCATTACACATAGTTATTTTAATGCTAATAATCCTACAGATATTGAAACCTTAATAACGCCCAATACTAAATTAATTTATATTGAAACGCCTACCAACCCTGCCATTGAGGTTATTGATTTAAATATTGTATCGGCCATTGCAAAAAAACATAAACTATTGTTAATAGTAGATAATTGTTTTGCAACGCCTTATTTACAACAACCTATTTTATTTGGTGCCGATGTGGTTATTCATTCAGCCACTAAATACATTGATGGGCAAGGGCGTGTATTGGGTGGTGCCGTTGTTGGAAGTAAAGATTTAATTAAAGAAATTTATTTATTTGGTAGAATTACCGGCCCATCACTATCGCCATTTAATGCCTGGGTGCTTAGTAAAAGTTTAGAAACCTTAGCCTTGCGCATGGATAGGCATTGCGAAAATGCTTTATTTATTGCCCAAGAATTAGAGGGGCACAACGCCTTACAATTTGTAAAATATCCATTTTTAAAATCGCACCCACATTATGCTATTGCCATAAAACAAATGAAAGCGGGTGGGGGTATTGTTACGTTTTCAATAAATGGTGGTTACCAAAAAGCCACTCAGTTTATGGACAAACTACAAATGATAAAAATATCTCCTAACCTAGGCGATTCGCGAACCATAGCTACACACCCCGCTTCAAGTACACATTGTAAATTATCGGTAGCCGAGCGCTTAGCTGTAGGTATTGATGATGGATTAATTCGTATTTCGGTTGGTTTAGAGCATAAGCAAGATATTTTAAACGATATTTTACAAGCACTATCTTAAACGTTTCAATAGTGTATCACTTACACAGTATAAAAAAAACTAAAACACACAGGCAAATAGATTTAAAAAACAAAATAGAATATATGATGTAGATACTCATAGAACTGAAGTTTAGCTTCAGTTTCATATCTATAGCGCTCTGCTTAATAGCGTTAAACAAAAATCGTATGTTACTATGTGTTTAAAAATTAAATAGTTAAAATTACTTTATAGTAACCGCATCATTAGTGTAAATAATTTCAATAGCGGCGCTAGTTTTTAAATCGCTTACTAAGGTAATAGGTTTATGTATATTAATACCTATTGTAGCTGTGTTTGGCGGCACACGCCCTAAATTAATAGCCTCCATAACAATAATATTACTGCCTGTTTGTAAATGCAAAAGCAACTCTTTTTTAATGTTGGTAACACTTATGTTTTCTTGTAATAATTGCCCGTTTAGGTAAATAGAAACCATGTCGCCATCAACGGTATTATTATCCCATACCACTAGTTTAACTAGGGCATTATTACTATTTACACGTTGTTGAATGGTAAATTTTCGTCCGTTTAATATTCGCCTACTAAATTTTAAAGGCGGTTGTTTAAAGGGTACAGTATCTATATTTTTAATGGTATTTACAATTACAGTATCTTTAATAATGGGTTGCTTTACAACAACGGCAAGCGTTTGTGTTAAAATAGGGCAATTTCCTTCTTTATTAATTAGGGTGTAAGTTGTACTTACAAATGGTGTATTGGTTACAATACTTTGCGTACATGCACTATAATTTAAGGGCGATGAAAGTGTAAACGAACTTACATCATTAACTGTAAAAGTTACGGCTTCGCCTTTATTTATGAGTAATACTGATGATTGTACACTTAACGTTTGATTGCACTTTATGGGCGAAATAGCAAAATTATCAATATTTGCCCACTCGCTAATGCTACCCGCAGGCATTTGAACGGTAATAAATGCTGCATTAAAACTGGCAGTAAATGTAAAGCTTCTAAGTGTCCAAATACCCGCAATGGGTAATTCGGTAGCTGTGTATATGGCAGTACCAAAATTAGAATTAATGGGCGATAGCCCAATTTGTATGTGGTTTACGGGGTGTGCATTATCCTTTCTATCGTAAAAAGATAGGCTGTAGGTTTTACCAGCCACTAAAGGCGCCGTTAAACTAAGGGCTATAATATCGGTTCCGCCACCTGTAATGCCTAAGTACCACTCTTTATCTTGCGCACCGCCACCACCATAAGTACTCGATTTTATAATATCTACATCGCCATAACTACCAAAGGCATTAACGCCTGTTAGCATTGCGTTTAAGTTAGTGTTAGGTAAATTAATTTGGTCGGTACCGTTAGCAGTATTGTTTTCAAAACTACCATTTACAAAGTTTTGGCTAAATGTAACTCTATAACAAACACTCATTACTACAATTAAAATATAACGTCTCATTTTATAGTTTTAATGTAGATGTGTTATGTTTTTAATTTCCATAAAACTAACAGCTAATTTATTTTATGTTTTTTTTTGATGCCTAACCATAAGCAAATAACTAAAGATTGTTTACATTTGACAGCTACATGAATTACTCTAATATTATATTAAATAAAGGTAAAGAAACCTCTTCGTTACGTTTTCACCCATGGATATTTTCGGGGGCTATTGCTAAAAAAGAAAATACAGTGCAAGAGGGCGATATTGTTGAAGTTTACTCGCACCAAAACCAATATTTGGGTACGGGCTATTATGCTAATGGCAGTATAGCCGTGCGTTTTATTTCGTTTGTAAAAGTAACTATCGACGAACAATTTTGGTTTAACAAAATAAACGCAGCATATAATTACCGCAAACATTTAGGTATTTTAAACGAGAGTACAAATGTGTGCCGTTTGTTTTTTGGTGAAGGCGATGGGGCTAGCGGCTTAATTTTAGATTATTATAATGGCAATGTTGTTTTTCAGGCCCATTCGTGGGGTATTTATTTACAGAAACAAGCCATTACAAATGCCTTAATAAACGTATTGGGTAATGCTTTAAAAAGTGTTTACGATAAAAGTGCCGAAACCTTACCCAAACAATTAAATGCTCAAACTAAAAATGATTATTTATTTGGTTCAATAGATGGAGATGTTATTGTAAGCGAAAACAATAATGTATTTAAAATAGATTTTATTAAAGGGCAAAAAACCGGCTTTTTTGTTGATCAACGCAATAACCGAAACCTATTAGCACAATACAGTAAAAACAAAACAGTTTTAAATACTTTTTGTTATACAGGCGGTTTTAGTATTTATGCGGCAGCGGTGGCAACTACTGTTCATTCGGTAGATTCAAGCGCTTCGGCTATTGAATTGTGTAACACAAATACACAGTTAAATAACTTAACAAATACCCAAAGTTTTGTAATGGATACCTTTGATTTTTTAAAAGATAAAAAAGATGTGTATGATGTGATTGTGCTTGACCCGCCCGCCTTTGCAAAAAGCCGCGAAAGCAAACACAATGCCGTTACTGCTTACAAACGTTTAAACGCTACGGCTTTAAAGTTTATTAAACCTAATGGTATTTTATTTACATTTAGTTGTAGTGGCGTAGTTGATAAGTATTTATTTTACAATACCATAACTGCTGCCGCTATTGAAGCTAAACGCAATGTAAGAGTATTACATTATTTACACCAACCTCCCGATCATCCGGTAACCCCTAATTTTGCCGAAGGTGAGTATTTAAAGGGTATGGTTTTGTGGGTGGAGTAATATACTATTTACAATTCTAAATTATCAATTAACCTAATATTACCAACATAACACGCTATTAATGCAACGTAAGCTTTATTGGGTGTAAATTTTTTGACGTTTTTTAAAGTAGTAGCATTACAAATTGCAAAATAATTTAATTTGTAAATTTTATGTTTAGCCAACTCATTTTTAATGTAGTATTTAATTTCTGCAACTGTTTTTCCTTCGTTTTTAAGGGTTTTACTTTGTTGCATTAATAAGGGTATAAGTTTTGCCGCTTTTCTCTCGCTTGGGCTTAATAGCATATTGCGCGAACTCATGGCTAAGCCATCTTTTTCGCGCAAAATTGGGCAAGCAATAATTTGTATAGGAAGGTTTAATTGTTTTACCAAGGCCTCTACAATCATTACCTGTTGGTAATCTTTACTCCCAAAAAAAGCTTTTGTAGGTTTTACTATTTCAAATAAACGCCTTACAACTTGTGCCACACCATTAAAATGGCCAGGTCTATGGGCGCCTTCTAATA
>JAYTRS010000026.1:0-2379 GCA_043746065.1 Bacteroidota bacterium
AATTTCTTTTTGTTTTTCTTCAACAATTTTTTTCTGTTCTTCAATAATTTTATTTTGTTTTTTTGTTAATCTTAGTCTCGAAAAAATAAAAAAAGCAACGCCAGCAATAATAATTAAAAATATAATTAAAGAAATTTTAATTAATTTATCGTTTTTTGATTTAGTATTAAAAACTTCTAATTGCGCTAAATTAATTTTTTCTTTGTTTACATAACTAATACTATCAGCTATTTGTTTTCGCGAAAAATCAAATTCTAATTGCTGACTAATAATTTGTTGGGTTTTATTTATTTTTTCATTAGAATCTTTGTAATTTAAATGAAGTAAAATATATTCTGAAAATTTTTTTAAATTATTTTTTTTTTGAAAAATAACTGCTAGTGTGTATGATAAATATTCTAAATTATAATATAATTTATCATTTTTACTTATCTGATATGCTTTTTCGTAATAAAAAATAGCACTATCTATTGTATTTAATTTTGCGTATTCATCTCCAATATTTAAAAAAACTGTTATTTTATCATTATTATTTTTGATTTTAGAATATACATTTAAATAAATACTTAATGCCTTATTATGATTCCCTTGTTCTGATAAAATTATAGCTTCATTTAATTTTGTATTAAAAATAAAATAATTATCAGTTGTTATTTTTTGCTCGTTTTTCGCCAAATCTAAATATATAATTGCCGAATCTAAATTCTTTTTAAGCCGATATACTGCACTTAATTGATTGTAGGATACTATTAATGCAACTTGATCATTTTGTAATTTGGCATTTTTATTAGCTTTTAAAAAATATTCTTTAGCAATATCGTATTTCTTAATATTTACATTTATAACGCCACAATTAATATACAAATTTGAAGCCGATTTATAATCTTTGGTTTCGTCAACAATTGCTAAACTTTGCAAAAAATACGAAAGTGCTTTACTATATAATTCGTTATTTAAATATATAACTCCAATATTATTTAATGCTAATTGCATTCCTTTTTTAAACTGAATTTTTTTTGAAAGAGCATAACTTTCTTCTTGATGAAACAATGCTTTTTTATGATTACTAAAATTTATGTAAGCAATACCTATTCGCCTATGAATAACGCTTAAACGCTTAACATCATTTATTTTAGTTGCTAACTCAATAGCTTTAGTACCAAAATAAATCGAAGAATCTAAATTTTCGTTAGCGTAAATAGGCCAACATAACTCGGTAAAGGTATTAAATAAAGTAGTATCGTTTTGGGGTTTACTTAGCGTTTTGTAAAGCTCTTGTTTTGTTAAATGAGTTTGCGATAAAATCCAGAAAGGAAGTATACAAAATAAAAAAAAAGCTATTTTATACAATTGTTTATTAAACATTAATTTATGCGTTAAATTACAACCTCTAAAAAAGGTAAGCATTAAATTTAAACATTTTTTATAATATTAGCTTATAAACTAATTTTAACAAAATTATACACCTATTTTTTAGCTATAATGCTATATTTGTATAAGGCAAAGTTTTAAACTATTTTATGGAAATTGTCTAAAAAACGCACCTTTAATATAAATGCAAAGTACCAACGTTATACTCATTCAAAAACTAGACGAATTTATTCGTAAGTATTACAAAAATAAATTAATTAAGGGTACTATTTACTCAAGCGCCTTGGTATTAGGTGCTTTTTTAAGCGTTATTTTATTAGAATTTTTTGGCGAATTTAACTCTTTAATAAGAGGTATTTTATTTTTTGGTTTTTTAGGAGCTACTCTTACAGTATTAGTAAACTATATTTTTACTCCACTTTTAAAATTAAATAAAATTGGCACTATTATTAGCTACAACCAAGCCGCTACTATTATTGGCAGCCATTTTACTAATGTGCAAGATAAATTATTAAACGTATTACAGCTTCAAAACAATCAAGCATTAGCAGGCTCTAACGACTTGTTAGTAGCAAGCATTAACCAAAAAATTACTCAATTAAAACCTATACCTTTTACAACTGCTATTAATTTTAATGAAAATAAAAAATATTTAAAATACAGCCTACCACCTTTATTTTTAACGCTGGCTATTTTTATTATTTGGCCTCAAATTATTACCAAATCTACCAAACGTTTAGTAAATTATAGTACTTACTATGAAAAAGAAATGCCTTTTAAATTCAACATTCAAAACAAAAATTTACAAGCACTACAAACACAAGACTTTAAATTAGAATTAAACATTACAGGCAATCAATTACCAAACGAAGTATTTATAAACCTAAACGGTATTGATTATAAACTCGAAAAAGAAAATAATGCTACCTTTTATTATACCTTTAAAAATATTCAAGCTACCACAAATTTTCAATTATCTGCTGCAGGCTTTAGCAGTAAAGAATATGA
>JAYTRS010000027.1:0-7478 GCA_043746065.1 Bacteroidota bacterium
AATGGACGAAATACAAAACACAACTAATAATGCAATGTCTTTTGAAGATTTCAAAAACGAAAATGGTATTACGTTTTGGTGGGCATCTGACCTGATGACAATGTTGGGTTATCCTGATATGAAAACATTTCAAAAAGTTTTAGACAGAGCTACAAAAGCATTTGTATCATTAAATATACCACATTACGAAAACATAAGAGCCGAACATAGAGACAAAAACGGACAAAATATCCAAGATTTTAAACTTTCACGTTTTGCTTGTTACATTACAGTAATGAATGGAAATCCTCAAAAAAAAGAGGTAGCTGAAGCGCAATCTTATTTTGCCCAACAAACAAGAAAATTTGAACTTTATATACAGAATAATGACCAGATTGACAGGATTTTAATAAGAGAGGAACTAACAGAGGGGAATAAATCGTTGGCTTCAGTTGTGAAACAAGCAGGAGCGAACGATTTTGCTAAATTTCAAAATGCTGGATACTTAGGAATGTATAATATGCCCTCTTGGAAACTTGAAAAAAAACGAGGAGTTAAAAAAGGAAAATTAATGGATAATATGAGTAGAACTGAGTTGGCCGCAAATTTATTTAGAGTAACCCAAACTGAAGAAAGAATTAAAAATAAAGGAATAAAAGGTCAATCAGATTTAGAACAAACTCATTACCAAGTAGGACAAGAAGTAAGACAAATAATACAAAAAAACGTTGGTAAAAACCCCGAAAATCTTCCTTTAGAAAAACAGCTTTCTGATGTAAAAAAAGAACTAAAACAAGGCCATAAAAAAATGCTTAATGAAGATAAAACTTCTAAAAAGAAAAAATAACCCCGCCACTAAACTTCATTTCCAATACTCCGCAATAGCAATTATAAAAGGCAATTGCAATACTTTATTTAACTTTACTATTTTTCAACCCCCGCTAAGCAGCGGTTTGTAACCCTGCGGTTGTAGTATTAATTTTTTAGCATTACATAAATTTAATAAAGGTTACAACTATTTATTTGCTTTTAAATTTATTTTATCACAAAACAAAACTAGTATAATTTTGAAGGATTTTTCAATCCTTCGGAGCGGTTTGAACGAAAACATCACAAAACATCATCCATTAAACTAACTAAAAAAATGAGTAAATTTGTTAAACACATAAACACAAAAAACATGAAAGCCATAGCCATAAAAAAAGAAATACACCATGCCATTGATGTTATTGAGGACAAAGATTTTTTAAATGCTATTCATATTTTATTAAATAACAAATCCAAAGAATATGATTATGAATTAAACGACGAAGATAAAAAAGAGTTAGATACCTTAAAAAAACAAAACAAAGCAGGTAAATTAAAATCGGTAACCTTATCGCAAATTAGAAAAGAGGCAATTAGCAGACTAAGAAAATGAAATACATCTTAGATATAAAAGAAACAGCTAAAACAGGTGTATTTAAAGCCTTTGATTATTATGAAAATAAGCAAGAGGGATTAGGGGACAGGTTTTTAGATGATTGGGAAACTCACTTAGATATTATTAAACAAAACCCTTTACTATTCCAAAAAAAATATAAAAATTTTCGCCAAACACTAATTAAACCTTATCCCTATCACATTATTTATGAAGTAGAAGAACATTTAATTACGGTGTACAAAGTTATTTATGCAGGCAGAAACCCCAGTAAACGCTACATAAAAAAATAGGTATAACCCATTTATTACACCCACCCTGCGGTTGTAGTATTAACGTTTTTAGCATTACATAAATTTAATAAAGGTTACAACTATTTATTTGCTTTTAAATTTATTTCATCACAAAACAAAACTAGTATAATTTTGAAGGATTGAAAATCATCTTTCGGGGCAGGGGGGTGGATAATTTATTTATTTTTTTCTTTAAGCATAGAGTTATAAAAATTTAATGCCGTTGTATCTCCTTTACTTATTGCTAATTTATAATCTT
Source organism: Bacteroidota bacterium (assembly GCA_043746065.1). Classification (GTDB taxonomy): domain Bacteria; phylum Bacteroidota; class Bacteroidia; order B-17B0; family Aurantibacillaceae; genus Aurantibacillus. The sequence continues at coordinate 1,952 of JAYTRS010000027.1, forward strand.
GTTCTGCTCCTGCGTAATCTCTTAGCTTTTCTTTTGTTCTGCCACGACCTGTAATAATCCAAGGTTCGCCATTACTTAATGCAACTGCTTTGTTTGCATCTTTTAAAGCTAAATTATATTTTACCATATTATGATAGAAAATACTTCTAGTTGCAAATACTTTTGGGTTATTAGTATTTTGGCATAGTTTATTCATAATCGTAATTGCTTCATTACTCTTGTTTTGACTATAGAAATCCATAGCGACTTTTATATTAGCCTCTTCCTCATTAGGATAATATTTTAAAATTATACTATTATACTCTCTTGCTTTATCATATTGTTTAAATACAATGAAAGCATCTACTATTGAATTTAAATTAATGGCATTATATTTACTAAACATTAGCATTTTGTTAAAGTAAAAATTTGAACTATCGGTATTTTTTAATTCGTAAAACAAGCAAGCTTTATAAGTAAAATTATAATTGTATTTTATACCTGTATCTAATTTTATTGCTCGATTAATAGTTTTTAATCCCTCTGTATATTCTTCATCGATTAAATAAACACCTGATAATCTAGACAAATTATCAATATCGTTGCTGTCTAACTGCGATACTAGTACACATAATTCTTTAAATTTATTAAAATTACCCGCTAAACCTTTTTTAATGCTTAACCCTTTTAAGCTATCAATGTTTTTATTTCCGTTTTTAAAATTATCGTTAACAATAACTTTCATCACTTCTACTGGTTCGGGTTTTAAATTGCACGACAATAAAAAAACAGCGGCAAAACTATATATTAAATTATTTTTCATGTTAAATTTTATTGTTTTGTATACTAAAGACCTTAGCTACACTACACTTGCAACACTACGCAACAGCTCCCTTAACCTTACTATTTTTTAACTCCCCACCATCCATTTATAATCTTTAATTTAAAATTTATAACTTCCTCCCATGCCCATAACCAATATCGTTTATGCGGCGGGCAATTTTATATTGGTTATAAAAATTGGGGTTGGTGGTTTTGTATTGCTCCATTAAAGGGTCTAACTGGTTTTTAAGTAAGGCGGTAATGGCGTTAAAGGTTTGGTTTAATGTTAGTGTGGCGGCAGTTACCACGCTTTTTTTTAAAGCCGTAGTGCCTAATAGGGCTATGTAGCTAGTAATTAAACTTTGTAAATTAGCAAGGCTGGCGGGGTTAGCGCCATAACTGCTGGTGTTACCAATATGTGGGGCAATGGCATTGTGTATGTTTTGGCAAATACTGCCTACCTCAACATCGGCATAGCGTATAATTTTAGTTTTGGTGTAGCTCATTGCGCCAAATAGTATTTGGTTTTTTATAACGGTGGCATAAGCTTTACCCGCATTAGCTATGGCTAGGGCAGCATCTATCATTTTTAAGCGCGCTATTTGTTTGGTTTGGGTGGTGCCTTTGCTACTGGTTTTTTGTGCCATACTATTTGTATTAATAGCCGTAATGTAGCCTTTAAAGCTGGCTATGCACGTACTAAGCGCTGTATTGCTTGCCCACATACTGTTATTATTGTTAAGCGTTGCTTTAACGCCCTCGTACATGTTTAATTTATTAGTTTGGCGCCTTATCATTTTAAATGTAAAGGTAGTGTTTTTTAATGTAAGTAGCCTTTGTTTTTGGGTAATGTTTTATTGCTTAATTGTAAATAATATTTGCTTATAATTAACAGTACATTGTTTTAATGTAACATATTTTTTATTAAAAGTAAAATAATCTTGTTTTATTGTAATATCACTTTGTTTTTGTGTAAATGTGCTTTGTTTAGCTGTAAATTTTTATTGTGTAAGTACAGGTTTGGTATTTTGCATCTTTTTTGTCTTTTCTTGGTCCCTCACCTCTCTTCCGTCCCTTAAGTCCTGTCAATTCCTACTTTACACGCTCCATATACTCGCCGGTTTCGGTATTTACTCTAATTTTTTCGCCCTGTTCAATAAACAAAGGCACTAAAATTTTGGCACCATTGGCTATTTCGGCAGTTTTTAAACTTTTACCAGCGCCGGTTTCGGTATAAGTAACAGTAACTTCTACGTGTTTGGGTAACTCGGCATTAATAATATCGCCATTATCATCAATAAAAACTTTTAAAATCATGCTTTCTTGCAAATACTTTATGGCATCGCCAAAAAAATGTTTTTGCACGGCTTGTTGCTCGTAGCTTTCTTGGTTCATGCACACTAAGGTGTCGCCTTCTTCAAACAAATATTGTAGTTCGTGCAGTTCTACACGCACAAAATCTATTTTTTCGCCCGAGCGGAAACGAATTTCGCTTTGCTTACTTGTTTTAACGTTGCGGCATTTTACCGAATAAATGGCATTGCCCTTGCCTGGGGTAATGTGGTCGTAATCTAATATTAAAAGTAAATCACTATCTACACGCATGTAAGCGCCTTTGCTAATATCCGAAGTTGTTGCCATAATTTTTTTAAATAAGATTTTAAAAGTACTTACATATTTATATAAAAACAAGCACAAAAAAAAGCCAAAGTATAGCTTTGGCTTTTTTACAATTAATTTTGGTTTAATTATTTGGTTACAACTAAGTATTTAGATGCGCTCCAAAATTTCTCAGGGTCGTTAATTATAATACTATTTACCATTTTGCCAGTTTTATCTAAACTAAACGAACCGGTAGGGTGTGTAGTAACAATTTTTATGTGTTTACTGTTAATAGGTATAACAGTAACCTCGTTATAATCTATTTTAGTAAACATACTTTTATCTAAATTATTACTTAACTGAGCGGTTTCGCCCATACCTAAAAGGCCTCCTTTTTTATCAATTAATTGCCATGTTTCTAAATCGTGAGATTTACCTACTATATAATAAGCCGTGTGTAACTCAGCCGTTTTAGCATTAATGGTTTCGTTTTGTGCCATGTTTTGGTTAGATAAAGTATCTACCGTAGTTTGTAATTGTGCTACTTGGGCGTTAAGCGAATTTAATTTTTCGTTTAACTCACCTAATTCTAAATACTTTTGAATTAACTGATTGTTTAAATTTTCAACAGTTTTTTCTAACTGCTCATTTTTTTGGCTCGAAGAATGTAACTTACTTTTTAATGCCTTTAAGTTTTTGCTATTGGCTACCATTAAATCGTTAATAGCTTTAATTTCGGCGTTAATTTTATCTTTTTGGTTTAATTTAATGTCGCTTAATTTATTAGAGTTTACAAAAATTATATGTTGTTTGCTAGCTACTTCGTTTAAGTTTTTCTCAATTTCGTTGTACGAAGCAATAAACTCATTAACCGATGATTCGCGCTCGCTAATTACTTTTTGTAACGAGTCTCTTTCCATTATAACGGTAGCATCTTCTTTAGGGTTGTTTTTACAGGCTATTAAAAAAGTTAACGAAGCCACTGCAATAAAAATGTAATTTTTCATATTTGTTTTAGTTTGGGGTTTAAATTATTATGCCACAAAACTCTACATATTAATAAACAAAAGTTTACACATCTAACTAATTTTGTTACACAAAACACATATTTTATTATTACAACAATAGGTTTATACTATAATTTGTAGCCACGTGGCCTTAGTATTTCGTGTAATTTTGTATAATGTCAAAAACAAAAAAAACATACTTTTGCCAAAACTGTGGTGGCCAGTCAGATAAATGGCAAGGCAAGTGCAATAGCTGTAACGAGTGGAACACCATTGTAGAAGAAGTAGTACATAAAGAAACAAAAAACGATAGGCTACAATTATTTACCGCTAATAAAAACCCTAACTCAAAATCTAATTCGCCCATTTTATTACAAGATGTAGGCCTGCAAGATTACCCACGCATTGCTGTGCCCGGTAAAGAGCTAACCCGTGTGTTAGGCGGCGGCATTGTGCCCGGTAGCTTAGTGCTTTTTGGTGGCGAGCCAGGTATTGGCAAATCTACCCTTATGTTGCAATTGGCGTTACGATTAAAAAACCTAAAAATACTGTATGTAAGCGGCGAAGAAAGCGAGCAACAAATAAAAATGCGAGCCGAACGTATTGGCGTTACCACCAACATGTGTTTTATTTTGCAGGAGACCAATACACAAAACATATTTCAACACATAGCCGTGGTAGAACCACAATTGGTAATTATCGATTCTATTCAAACCCTTCATACCGCTTATGTAGAAAGCAGCCCAGGCAGCGTTAGCCAAGTGCGCGAGTGCGCCGCCGAATTATTACGTTTTGCTAAAGAAACCAATACCCCCGTATTTATGATTGGGCACATTACTAAAGATGGCAATATTGCCGGCCCCAAGGTGTTAGAGCATATGGTAGATACCGTATTGCAATTTGAAGGTGATCGTAATCACGTATACCGTTTATTACGCGCCACTAAAAACCGTTTTGGTAGTACCAACGAAATGGGTATTTACGAGATGAATGGCGATGGTCTTCGCGAAGTAACAAACCCTTCAGAAATTTTAATAACTAATAGAGATACTCCCACAAGTGGTGTAGCCATTAGTGCTACCATGGAGGGTAATCGCCCCATGTTAATTGAAACACAAGCCTTGGTAAGTAGTGCCGCTTATGGTACGCCTCAACGCTCATCAACCGGCTTTGATTTAAGGCGTTTATCCATGCTATTAGCCGTGTTAGAAAAACGTTGTGGTTTTCATTTAGGCGTAAAAGATGTATTTATAAATATTGCGGGTGGCATTAGTGTACAAGACCCTGGCATAGACCTAGCCTTAGTGTGCGCCATACTTAGTAGTAACGAAGATATGCCCATACCCCAAACCGTTTGTTTTGCTGGCGAAGTAGGTTTAACAGGCGAAATACGCCCCGTAAACCGTATTGAGCAACGCATAGGCGAAGCCGAAAAACTAGGCTTTACAAAAATTATAGTAAGTAGTTATAATTTAAAAGGAATTAATGTAAATTCATACAAAATTAAAATACTTAGCGCCAGTAAAATGGAAGAGGTATTTAGTTTAATTTTTGGATGATGAGAGAGAAATACCTAAAGTAAAGTAACACGCGTTTAAAGGCAAAAAAATTGTATATTTGTATATAAATTTACAATGAATTTTTACGATTATATAACGCGCAATCCCAATATATTATTAGGTAAACCTATTATTAAAGGCACACGAATAAGTGTAGAGCTTGTTTTAAAAAAAATGTCAGAAGGCGCCACAGTTAACGATTTATTAAAAGAATATCCAAACCTTACCGAGCAGCAAATTTATGCAGTATTAGCCTATTCATCAGCCATTATTGGTAACGATGATTTGTTAATAGCGGTTTAATATGATTTTAGCCGACGAAAACATAAGCCATTTAATTATTACGGAATTGCGTCTTCAAAATATTGAGGTTTTTTCGATTTACGAACACAAAAGAGGAATTACTGATGCCGAAATAGTAGAGTTTTCTCGTAACCCCGCACGCATTATACTTACCGAGGATAAAGATTTTGCTGACATTGTGTTTGCATACCAAACAAAAAACATAAGCGTAATATTACTTAGGTATAATTTTAATCAAACAAATTTAATTACAAC
>JAYTRS010000028.1:0-2365 GCA_043746065.1 Bacteroidota bacterium
TGATTGGGGTGCTATGACCTTATTTACTCATTTAATTTGGGGCTTTTTATTTACAAAAATTTTTGGATTTTCATTTTTTGTGTTAAGAATATCCACAATTATATCTTCAATTATTGGTCTATTAGTATTAAACAAATTAATTTTTTCTATTACGAAAAATAAATTATTGAGTGTATTAATTTGTTTAACCCTATTATTCAACCCACTTTACTTTAATCTTACAAATACATATATGACTGATGTGAATTTTAATACATTGGTTATTTTATGTTGCTACTTTGCATATTCTTTTTTTAAAACAAATAAAATTTGGTTTCTTTTTTTAGTTTTTATATGCTCTACCTTATTAATACTATTAAGGCAATATGGAGTTATTGTTCCGTTATGTTTTACTTTTTCGTGTTTATTTTTAAAAAATAAAAAATGGCTTTATACACTATTATCAGTAATATTAACAATTTGTGTATTAGCAATTTTTAAATATTATGAAAATTATATTAAAAACATTGTTGGTGTATATTCAGCTTATAAATTTTCTGGTAAATTTAATCCTATTGAAAAAGAATTTTGGGATATATTTTTATACCATTTAGATTTAAGATACGCACAAATAATTTTAAACATATTATTTTATACATTTCCTATTGCTATTATTTTTGTATTAGAATTATTAAAAAACTTTAAAATATTATTTTTGCTCTTAGTTTTTGGCGTTAGTTGTATTAGTGTTTATTTTTTGACTCAAAAGCAATTTTTTCCTATGGGTAATATATTTACAAATATGTCCTTAGGTGCGGAAACCTTTTATCAAAATCTAGGTCCAAATTCTGATAAGTACTGTCATACATATTCCCCTTTATTTGAAAAAATTTTAGTTATAGTAAAATATAGTTTTTCAAGTATCACTTTTTTTGTTCTAATTTTATTTTCAATAACTATATTAAAATCTAAAAAAATAAACTTAATATTTAATCCACAATTAATATTTATTATTTGTTTTTTATTTTCGTACATATTTATGCTTTTAGTTACAGAGAGTTATTTTGATAGGTATCATATTCCGCTAATTACCATTTTTTTAATATTTCTTTCATTTGCAAATAACTTTTATAGAATGAATTATAAATGGATTTTTATTCCGTTAATATTTTTATTTTACATTTCCGTTTTTGGAACAAAAGATTATATGACTTTAAACGATAATAGGTGGGAGGCTTATAAGCATTTAAAACTAGAAAAAAGTGTGCCGACTGAAAAAATAAATGGTGGTTTTGAAATAAATTGTTGGAATGAAGGTAGGCTAAATTGGTGGTTTGATTTTTTTAATGTTGATAACTTTGATTATTTAATTCAATACAAACAGGAAAAAGGATTTAAGGTATATCGGCAATTTACTTTTCAAAGATATTTTCCTTATAGAAAAGACACATTAAGAATTTTTGTAAAAGACACTATTAACAAAAAATAATTGTTTATATTTTTAAAATGTAAGCGCAATAGATATTTATTAAAATGTATAAACTAATCAGAATAAACCATTGGATTAAAAATTTATATGTTTTTGCTCCCATTTTTTTTTCGGGGCAAATAACTAATTCTGCTAAATTATTACAATCAGTTTATGCTTTTTTTATTTTTAGTTTTGCTGCTAGTTCTATTTATGTATTAAATGATATATTGGATATAGAAGATGATAAAGCACATCCTGAAAAAAAAAACCGATCTATAGCTTCAGGTAAAATTTCAAAAACTACAGCGTATATAATTTTTACAGTATTCTTCATAGCCTCAATTATTTTTTCGTATTTAGTTAATTTACACCTTTTGCTAATAATTTTTAGTTATATATTTTTAAATATATTATACTCCATTAAATTAAAGCAAATAGCTATTATTGATGTGAGTATTATTGCCTTGGGTTTTGTTTTAAGAGTACTTGCAGGTGGAGAAAGTTCTGAAATTTTAATTTCGCATTGGTTAATTATTATGACCTTTTTAATTTCTTTATTTTTAGCATTGGCAAAACGTAGAGATGATTTAATTATTGAGGATGAGACAGGAGAGGCAATGCGAAAGTCTATTAAGGGCTATAATAAAGAATTTATACAATCAGCAATTAGTACATTATGTGGCGCATTAATAGTTAGTTATATATTATACGTTACTTCACCCGAAGTTGTTTTACGTTTTAATAATAAAAATATTTATTATTCTACTTTATTTGTTATTTTAGGAATACTCAGATACTTACAACTATCAATGGTAAAAAACAAAAGTGGCTCACCAACAAAAATTATGTACAAGGATATGTTTACGCAATTAGTAATAATTGGTTGGATTATATTTTTATTATTTTTATTTATGT
>JAYTRS010000029.1:0-7473 GCA_043746065.1 Bacteroidota bacterium
ATTTAAAGTAATAAGATTTGAAAATAAGCAAGTATTTGCAGATATAGAAAATGTTCTCGTTGAAATTAAACAGCAGCTTACGTCCCTACAAGTCCTCCCCCTTGGGGAGGATTTAGGTGGGGCTTACCCTTACGAACACTCTACCATGCCAGGTTGGGCAGGCAGTTCTTGGTATTTTTTACGTTATATGGATTCGAAAAATGAAACCGTATTTACCGATAAAAAATTAAGTAACTATTGGCAACAAGTAGATTTGTACATTGGCGGCAGCGAACACGCCACAGGGCATTTATTGTATGTACGCTTTTGGACAAAATTTTTAAAAGACCTTGGTTATATTAATATTGAAGAGCCTGCCAAAAAGTTGATTAACCAAGGGATGATACAGGGTGTTTCAAAAATATTATCTACAAAACTTGGTCAACAAATAGAACCATCCTTTGATGGAAATGCAACCTTTTATTTTACTAATCCAAAAATTGAAGGCACGTTTATGATTGGAAATAATAAAATTTTTGAAAATGGAGAAATGAGAACTTATATCCCAATTGAATCTACAGAAGGCAATAGAATATATCGTTCTTCATTTGAAAAATTATCAAAAAATGATTCTCGCTTTATAACTAATTTTGGTAAAATAAATTTAGACACTCAAGTTCTTTGGTCTCTTGATGAAAAGACAGGTGAGCAATATTTAGAATTGATAGAAGCAGTAGAAAAAATGTCAAAATCAAAGTACAATGTTATTTCACCGGATACTTTTTACAGTACTACTTTAGAAAAAGATATTCCTGGTATTATAGATGCATTCGGTACGGATACCTTACGTTTATACGAAATGTTTTTAGGCCCTTTAGAGCAAAGTAAACCATGGAATACCAACGGTATTACTGGCGTTAGCGGTTTCCTAAAAAAATTATGGCGACTGTACTTCTCCCCCTCTGGAGGGGGTGTCGCCCAAGCGACGGGGGAGGGCGCTTCGACTACGCTCAGCGTAACAAACGATGAACCAACAAAAGCAGAATTAAAAACCTTACATAAAACCATTAAAAAAATTACAGAAGATATTGAACGTTTTTCATTCAATACCTCAGTAAGTAATTTTATGATTTGTGTAAACGAATTACAAGATTTAAAATGTAATAAACGGGCTATTTTAGAGCCTTTGTTGGTTTTAATTTCGCCTTACGCACCACACATTACCGAAGAGCTTTGGGAACAGTTAGGGCATAAAGAGAGTATTGCTTTTGCTGAGTTTCCAATGTGTAACGAAAGTTATTTGGTAGATGATGCCTTTAATTATCCCATTTCGTTTAATGGCAAAACCCGTTTGCAAATTGAGTTTCCGGCCACACACAGTATTCAGCAAATAGAACAGGAAGTTATGGCACGCGAAGATGTTCAAAAATACTTAGAAGGTAAAACCCCTAAAAAAGTTATTATTGTTCCTAAAAAGATTGTGAATATTGTGGTATAAAATATTTAACTTTACAAAAACAACCCTCAAAAAATTATGTTAAAACATTTATTAATAATTGCATTGTTAATTACCTCTTTTGCAAATGCACAAACAAAAACAACTACTAAAAAGGTTGATAAAAAGAAGTTAAAAGCTGATTCTATTGCCGCAGCAAGCGCCAAATTGTCCAAACCAGGCTATGTAGAGGTAAAAGTGCCACACGCTTTTTTTGTGTATACAAAACGCCCAAAAACAGATAAAGATAAATTTCAATTGTGTTATAATTTAGTAACAAAAGATACTATGCTTTATACTTGTTTTAACGATTCGTTGTGTAAAGACCCAGAGGTAACAAAAATTTTATTTGAACAACAAAAAGGCGATACCAATTATGTTTTAATTTATGTTGATGCGTTTAGTAAATCAAAATCAGATGGTGGCGTTTGTAATGCTGGTAAAGAAACCAAACTATCGTTTGTGCGTTGGAATACAAAAACTAACCAAGCAAAATGGAAACACAAAAGCATTAATTCTTGCTTAAAAACTATTACAAACATGACAAAATCGCCCATTTTAGATTGGGATAAAAGCAGTATTTTAAAAGTTGATTACCACCGAGGTTCAACATTTTACGAATTAAATTTTGATCCACAAAATCCGCAACTAGGTTTACAAACCGCTAACGACAGCGAAAAATAAAATTATAAATGAAAAACTTAGTTCAAAACTTTACTAGCCAATTAAAAGAAGCTAAACAAATTGCTGATAAGGCTATTGTTAGCCACTCTCAAAACGTTTTAAATATAGTGGTAACAGGGCTTGGCGGTTCGGGTATTGGTGGTACAATTTTACAAGAATTAATTTCTGATACTTGCCCTGTACCAATTACAATTAATAAAGATTATTTTTTACCCGCTTTTGTAAACGAAAATACTTTAGTAATTATATCAAGTTATTCGGGCAATACCGAAGAAACACTTAGTGCCATGCAGCAAGCTATTGCTAAAAAAGCGCAAGTTGCTTGTGTTACCAGTGGCGGTAAAGTACTACAATTAGCTAAGCAACACCAATTTGATTTTATTGAAATTCCTGGTGGTAACCCTCCTCGTTCTTGCATTGGTTACTCATTAATACAACTAATACAAATACTAGTTACTAAAGGTTTTGCGCCAACTACATTATTAACGGATATTGAAAAAAGTATTACTTTATTAGAAAACCAAAACGAAACTATTAAGATGGAAGCGCAAACTATTGCGCAAAAATTAACTAATAAATTGGCAGTAATATATTCGCTTGGTACTTGCGAAGGTGTAGCGGTGCGTTTTCGCCAACAAATAAACGAAAACAGTAAACAATTGTGTTGGCACCATACATTCCCTGAAATGAATCACAACGAATTAGTGGGCTGGACAAACAAAAACGATAATTTAGTAGTAGTTACTTTTCATACGTCGTTTGATTTTGATCGTACAAAAAAACGCTACCAAGTATGTAAACCTATTTTTGAAAAATATAGCAATACCGTAATTGATATTACCGCAAAAGGCAATAGTAAACTAGAACAATTTTTATATTTAATAAATATAGGCGATTGGATTAGCTGCTATATTGCTGATATTAGAGGGATAGACCCTGTTGAAGTAAACGTAATAGATTATTTAAAAGCCGAATTGGCTAAGTTTTAAGCATTTTATAAAACTCTTACCTTATTTTATTCGTATATATAGAATACTAATACTTTAAAATAAAATGAAAAAAACTATACCCCTTTTTTATATAGCACTATTACTTAATTTAAGTTTAGTAAAAGCACAAACATCCTTACACACCTATACCGCTTTAGCTATTGATTCGAGCGTATTTAATTTTAATACTTTTTTCGGCAAAAAAATATTAATTGTAAACACGGCTAGTTACTGTGGTTACACCCCTCAATATAGCAGTTTGCAACAGCTTTATCAAAATTATCATCAATATAACTTTGAAATATTAGGTTTTCCGTGTAACGATTTTGGTGGACAAGAGCCCGCTAAAGATTCTGCCATAAACAGTTTTTGTACCACCAATTACGGTGTTACTTTTAAAATGATGCGTAAAATTGCTATTGTTGCGGGCGATACAGCACCAGTATATAAGTGGTTACAACGCATACAACTAAATGGTGTGTCTAACGCAAATGTAGGTTGGAATTTTAATAAATTTTTAATTAACGAATCGGGCCAATGGGTAGCTTATCACTCATCTACCACAAGCCCAATGGATACTGCAATTACCAATTGGATAATGAAACCAAGTAGTGTTACCGCAATTAATAAATTGAACAGCACAATTAATTCTGAAATAGAATTAATATCGGCTAACCCAACCAATAATACAATTAATTTTTTAGTAAAAAATCCATTGGCAACAGCCTATTCATTTAACTTATATTCTATTGATGGTAAATTAATTAAAAACTTAAGTACTAAAATATTAGTAGATGCCGAAAAATTAAACTTTAATGTTTCGGATATGAATGCAGGAATTTATTTTGTTAAGATACAAAATGGCTCTGCGCAAAAAACTGTAAAAATTATAATAAACAGTACTTTTTAGTTTAAAAAACAAAACTCGTATTACGTTTACAAACGTATATTTGCATTATAAAATTAGTGCAAAACAAACACATTATATTTAAAGATTTAGGAGTAATGGATTACAAAACCTGTTGGGATTACCAAGAGGAATTGTTTAACAATACCATTGCTCAAAAAATTACCAATCGTAATTTAAAGCCCAAAGAGCAAGTTCCCACAAAAAATTATTTATTGTTTGTAGAACATCCACATGTTTATACCTTAGGTAAAAGTGGTAACGAAAAAAACTTATTACTTAATCAACAACAACTTTCTCAAAATAACGCCACCTATTATAAAATTAATCGTGGGGGCGATATTACCTACCATGGCCCAGGGCAATTAGTGGCTTACCCTATTTTAGATTTAGATAATTTTTTTACTGATATACATAAATATTTACGCTTGTTAGAAGAAACAATAATTATTACCTTAAAAGAATATGGTATAAAAAGCGAACGAAGCGCAGGCGAAACCGGCGTTTGGTTAGATGCCGACGATGAACAAAAAGCACGTAAAATTTGCGCCATGGGTGTGCGCTGTAGCCGTTGGGTAACAATGCATGGCTGGGGCTTTAATGTAAATGCTAATTTAAATTATTTTAATAACATCATTCCTTGTGGTATACAAAATAAAGCGGTTACAAGTTTAAATGTAGAACTTGACACAGAGGTAAATATGACCGAAATAAAAGAAAAATTAAAAATAAATTTTTGCAAATTATTTGAAGCTGAATTACAAGCTGTCTAATTTTACAAATATTTTATTATTTTTACCTAATGAAGCTAAACCTACTATTATTATTAATTTGTGTTACCTGTATTTGTAATGCACAAAAAGTTAAAATACAATTAGAATTTAAGTACAAACAGCCCTATTGTGGTGGCGCTAAACCAACCGCCGAAATAATTGCCGAAACCCAAAAGGAGCGCCCTTTAGACCATCAAAAATTTTATGTCTATCAAAACAATAAATGTATTGATACCATTAAAACGAATGATAGTGGTGCGGTGGTTATAAAATATTTACCTGGCACTTATTTTTTGTTTGAAGCTTGGAAACACTTTAAAAAAACCCCCGATGGTTCGCCAATAGCCGATTTTAATAAAGCCTGTATGGCTAAAGAGTGGTTAAAGCCAAACTATAAAGTTACCATTACCAGCGTAAGCGATTTTACAATGGATTATTACGAAATAAGCGCCAGCCGCTGCGCACACCAATTAGCCTGCTTAAAAGTTAGGCATTTACCTGCACTTTTAAAACGGTAACTAAACGTAAAATGGTGCAGATGCCTATAAATTTTAGTATTCAAATTGTTTTAGATTACACGTACAAACAGGCGTTTTTTTGCTAACCCAAACTTATACATTTGAGCGTTAACACGCAAAAAATGGTCGCGAGACCGCTGTTAGCTGTAGCATTAACGGAAGAGTAGGGCTATGCAATTGTTTAGATGTTTATGCCATACAGCCAGAAAAAACCCATGTTGTTATTGAAGGCGTAAAACGCCCAGTATTTGGTGTGGCTTTTGGTATTGTTTTGCCAACGCCACATTTAATGTACGCCACCATTAACCCAGAAACCATAAATATGCCAACCGGAAAACCTTTTACAGTGTTTATTCAGGCACATGCGCTTAATAGATTAGAAGAACGTTTAGATGGAGTAATTACCGGATTATTGCAATTTTGTTTGTTTGATTCGTTAATGAAACAAAAAGTATGTAAAAGTAAAAAAGGCGAATATTTATTTGACTATTTTTTATTTGGTATAAAGGTAGGTTACCTATGTGGTAATTTAGTAGATGATAAAATAATTATACGCACCTTTTTATTTATAACAAATAACGGTACACCCGAAGGCGAAAAATTACACGCTAATACAGGTATAATGAAAGAAGATAAAATGTATTTAGCCATTGATAAACTTAGCACCTTTATACGCTCAGATATTGAAAAAAATGAAGTTGTAAAAAATATGTTTATAAAAGCTGGTTGTGCTAGCCTTTTTGAAATAGATGATAAAGTTATTTTTGAGCAGCAATCCATAAAAGAAAAAAATAATGCCGAATTAATTGCACAATACTTAAAACTGTTAGAATCTGTTTAAATATTAAAATCTAATTATTAACAAACCTACCTAAACAAATCAAGTTTTGCAAGCCCTTCGGGATAAATTGATTTATGCCTATTAGTGTAGATTTTGGGTTTTTTATGTTGTTTTTGTTACTTAGTTGTTACTCTTAAAAAGACGAAAAGGGTTCAAAACAGTTCAAGAACCCGACTAAAAACAGTCTTTAAACGGAGGTTTGCAGTCGGGGATTATTAACCTTTAAATCCTGACAACATGGGAGTAAAATTAAGAGAAAAACAATTGAAAAGCGGTCAAATATCCTTTTACTTGGATATTTACCACAACAAAACAAGGTGGTATGAATTTTTAGAAATCCATATCCATAAAAACAGACCTTCGCCTGATGATAAAGAAAAGAAGCGATTAGGACAAGAAATTAGAACGAGGCGAGAGCACGAATGAATTATAGAAGATAATGGATTAATTGACAGAAAGAAAAAACTAGCTTGTTTTGTGTTGTTTTTTGAAGATTATGTAAATGAACGAGGGCAAGTCGGTATATATTTTGGCTCATTAGTAAATCTTAAAAAATTTGCTGGCAAACAACCAATTCCCTTTTCAAAAATAAATGCAATGTGGCTTAATGATTTAGAAAAGTATTTTTTAACCCAAGTCAGTAATAATACAACTATTCGATATTTTAAAGCTATTAATGGGGCATTAAACGAAGCGGTAAGAAAAAAAATCATCAATAGAAATCCTTGGCACGATGTGCCACCAAGTCAACGCTTAAAAATGAAAGATGTATTTAGAAGTTCTTTTACCATTGAGCAATTACAATTATTAGCCAATACACCAACTAAAATAGATAAGCAATATAAACAAGCATACTTTTTTTCGTGCTTTACAGGCTTGAGATGGAGTGATGTCAATCCTTTACGTTGGGATGAAGTTATTATTAAAGAAATAGATGGAGAAACTAACTACTTCCTTTATTTTCAACAAGAAAAAACAGACGCTATTGAATATTTACCAATGTCGGATAATGCCATTGATATATTTAAAGAACGCAAAAGGGAATCTATGAATGAAGAAAAAAGCGCTTATGTATTTCCACGAATAAAAGAAACTGGTAGCAAACGAAACAGTTATTCAAGAGTAAGCCATGCATTAAAAATGTGGGCTAAAAAAGCAGGTATAGACCCAAAGAAGTTACACTTTCATAGCGGACGACATAGCTTTGCAACAAATGTTTTGGAAAGTAGTGCTGATGGTGACATTTATACAGTATCAAAATTATTAGGACACAAAAGTATCACTACA
>JAYTRS010000030.1:0-2363 GCA_043746065.1 Bacteroidota bacterium
TTATACAAGGCAATTTATTTCACTTCATAGAGTCAAATTTGCAAATGAGGTAATTACTAATTGTGAAAAAGCCAAATCCTTTTTTTATACAATCACACCAATATCAGTTCCTATTGATTGGTATGCGGCAATTTCATTATATAGCCAGGGTAAAGTTGAAGAATCTCGATTAAGACTATTAAATGCAAATAAATATTCACCATACAGCGTTAATATATTAACACATTTGGGCAATGTTTATGAAAAAAAAGGGCTTTTAATAGAGGCGAATTATTTTTATAATAAAGCATTAAAAATATCTCCAAATGCAACTATTTCTAAACTTAAATAACCCATTAAAATTATAAAATTTCAATGGGTTACATAATAGCAATATGTTTATTATCTTATTTTAAGATGCAATTAGTACTAAGATTATCTACATAAGTAGTATTTGTGCTTGAGCTCGCGTCAGTATAAGTACTAGTATATACGTCGGTAGAATTGCCACATATGGCTTGTGCATTCTTTTTAGATGTTTTTGAAATTTGTTTAGTTGTTACTTGTTTAGTAGTGCCATTTGACGTTTGCGGAACACCGTTTTGTGTAGAGCTTGTTTCTGTTGTAGTACACTCGCAAGTGTATGCTTTTTTACAGGAAGTTAAATTTATTGTAAGAATTATGGCAGATAATATTAATATTTTTTTCATATTTATTAGATTTAGTTAGCAAATATAAAAAATTTATTCTTTAAAAAAGCGATTTCTAATTCTTTACTTAACAAACTCCATCATTTGTTGTGCTATATTTTTTGCTTCTAAAGCTGCTTTTTCGGCAAAATATTTTCCATTACTGGCATATATAATAGCACGGCTTGAGTTTACAAGTAAGCCTATATCGTTAGTTAAACCGTATTTGCATACTTCCTCTAAACTACCACCTTGTGCTCCAACGCCAGGTACTAATAAAAAATGCTGAGGTACAATTTTTCTAACTTCTTGTAACATGTTGGCTTTTGTAGCGCCTATTACAAACATCATATTATTTTGAGTACCCCATTTGGCGCAGGTTTCAATAACATTTAAATATAACTCTTGGTTATTAATTTTTAGTTGTTG
Source organism: Bacteroidota bacterium (assembly GCA_043746065.1). GTDB lineage: Bacteria > Bacteroidota > Bacteroidia > B-17B0 > Aurantibacillaceae > Aurantibacillus. Next base: position 1,098 of record JAYTRS010000030.1, read on the forward strand.
AAAATCGGCCGAGCCTTCGTTACTTGTTAAACCTAATACAATAGCCCATTTGTTTTCAAATTCTAAAAATGGTTTTACCGAATCGCTACCCATATAGGGAGCAACGGTTATAGCATCGCAATTTAAACGTTTAAAAAATGCTTTGGCATACATGGCGCTTGTATTACCAATATCACCACGTTTGGCATCGGCAATTAAAAAATGCTTTGGATAATTTACTTTAATATATTTTAAAGTACGCTCTAAACTAGTAATACCACTTAAACCATAGGCTTCGTAAAAAGCCGTGTTGGGTTTAAAAGCCACGCAATAAGGGGCGGTTGCATCTATAATGTGTTTATTAAATAGGTAAATAGAATCCTCTTCATCATCTACAATGTGCTGTGGTATTTTAGATATATCAGGATCTAAACCTACACACAAAAAATTTTTTTTAGTTTTTATTTGTTCAATTAATTCTTGGCGATTCATTAGTTATTAATTTAAGCTAGTTTATTTTATATCGTTAAGTATATTACTTGTTTCGTGAATATAAATATCTTTAGCTACATTTTTTACCCAACGGGTTTCGCGTCCTAAACGTGTGGTATCGTTAGCAAATTTTAATTTATCATCTTCTAAAATGGTAGCGTTAAAACCTTTTATTTCTTTACGTAAATCTTCGTATTTTTTATTTTGATCGCGAAATTGTTTTTGCTCGGCACGGTATTTTTCTAAATTCAAACTGTATTTAGTATCGTCTTTTTTTGCTTTTACTTCTTTTGCTTGTGCTTCTACTAAAGCAAACTGCGTACTTTTTTTAATACGTTGTTCACTATTTTTAATTACAGTTGGGTAATTAATTATTTTAAATTCGGTATAGGTGGCTTTGCTAATTTCATCCCAAGCCATAGGGTTATCCATTTCTTTTTCACCAAGGTCAATAAACGCATAAGGGTCGGGGAGCATTACATCGGGGCTTACACCTTTTAATTGGGTGGCACCGCCATTAATACGGTAAAATTTTTGTTGTGTAATTTTTACCGATCCTACTGGTTTTATAGAGTCAAATTGTGGTAATAAATAATTATCTAAATCTACAAAACTTTGTACAGTACCTTTTCCAAAGCTAGTAGTACCAACTATTACACCGCGTTTATAATCCTGTATAGCTGCTGCTAAAATTTCGCTAGCGCTGGCACTGTTATGATTTATCATAATGGCTAAAGGGCCATCCCATGCTACATCTGGGTTTTTATCTTCCATTACATTTAGGGTATCGCTTTT
>JAYTRS010000031.1:0-7439 GCA_043746065.1 Bacteroidota bacterium
CCTATTCCCCTTATGACAACTTACAATAATGGCATTGTAACTAATGACAATACACCCCGCAAAACTGACTGCGACTTCGCGCTCTTGTTAAAGTCTGGACCCTCGTTGATGATCTTTTTCAAAAAATGTACTGAGGTTTACGGATACATAGTAGACAACGACGTTCCAGACAACATTTATCTCAAGGCAGTACTTTTTGAAATTAGCCTAAGAATGCACGCAAATAATTTCGGACTACTTAACGAAAGAGAAGACTTAATTCATGTCATTGATAAATTATGTTCGTATAAAAACATTCAACAGACAGACATCGACGATCTTCACAATGGCCGAGTGTTCATTAATATGATCAAACATTTCAAAAATCAATACTCTAGCTGGTCTGTCGGAATATCTGCCTTTAATAAAGCGTACGAAATTATCGAAAAGCAGGAGTTAACAATTTAATAATTCTTTGCGGACACGTGAGCGAGACGCACCTGTGTGCCGCCACCAGACACCTAACAGCAACTACGCTCAATTTTTTGCGTGTTAACGCTCAAATGTATAACTTGGACAAGCAAAAAACTGAAGCGTAGTCGCAAAACGTTATAAAAAACTAATCACAAGCATCTTCCAACGCTTCCATTTTATCTTCTTTAAAATCGCCACTTTGTATGGCTAAAATTTTTCCATCTTTATCCAACACAAAAAAATAAGGTATTTTATTATCTTTTATTTCTAATACTTTTTGTTGTAATTTAATATCTGTTTTATCAGTATCCATTATGTATTGCCAAAACTCTTTATCGGTGCTATTTTTAAAATCATCTTTAATTTTTTTAAAGCCACTAATTAAAGGTAAAAAATAAAAATTTACATCGTAAATTTCGGCCATATCAAAATTTGAAGTGCCCTTTTGTTTTTTAATAAACGTGTTATACAGGGGGTTAAGCCATTTTTTTAAATCATCTTCAGCAGCTTTATTAAAAGCAATGGCCACTATTGTTTTTTTACCATTTTTTACAGGCAAACTTATGCTTTTATCCGTAAACGAAATACCAATAATAGTAGGAAAAACAGACCCAATTTGTGCCTTTATACTTAACACAAACATTAAAACAATAAGTGTAAACAATTTTTTCATATTAGTTTTTTATTTTTTTTAAATATAAAAAATTTTATCCTAAATATTATTTTTAAATTCGCCTTACTTTTGAGCACAAGCCTAACAAATACTAGCAATACCCTTAACCCACAATTATGGGTTAAAAATTACTCTGATTATTTATATAACATTGCGTATTACCGCGTTAACAAGCAAGAAGTAGCCGAAGATTTGGTACAAGATACCTTTTTAAGCGCCCTTAATGCCCGCGAAACCTATAAGGGTATTGCCAACGAAAAAACCTGGCTAGTAAGCATTTTAAAAAATAAAATTATTGATTATTATAAAAAAGCAAGCACACGTAACGAATCCCTATTACAGTTAAGTACCGAAGATGCCCCGAGTTACGATCATTTTTTTGACTCAAAAAAATTGGGGCATTGGCAAAGTAGTACAGCACCAAAAGAGTGGGAGGTAGGCCAATCGCAACCCGAAACAAAAGAGTTTTACGCTATATTAGAAAAATGCTTAGATAAATTGCCCACCAAATGGCGCGGCGTTTTTACGATGAGTTTGTTGGATGACCAAGACGCAAAACTAATTTGTAAGGAAATGAATTTAACCTCGTCTAATTTTTGGGTAATTATACACCGAGCCAAACTTCAAATACGCGAGTGTTTAGAGAAAAACTGGTTAAAGCAATAAAATGGAAGAAATTAAAGAGCATACTTATAAATGGTACGAGTTTGGTTGTAAAGACGCTACCTACCTTATAACCAAAAAAAAATACAACGGCTTAAGCGTGAGTGAAAAAAGCTTATTAAAATTTCATTTATTAACCTGTAAGTATTGCCGTAGGTTTGTATTACAAGTAAACACAATAGATAAAATGATACTTAAAAATGTAAATAATATAAATTTAACATTAGCCCCCGAAAAGAAACTAGCTCTAAATCAGTTAATTACAAAAAATTTATAAAAATTTTATTTTTGCTTGTAAGTTTTTTCATTTCACATCGTATATTTATTATAAACAAACCAAACATAAAAACAAAACAACATGGAAAACAAATCAAAATTAATTAGCTGCTCAATGATTGCAGCTGCTTTAATGAGCGTATCAGCAGTTAAAGCCACAAGTTTATTAAACTACAATGCTTTAGGCACTGCAGGCGAAGTTCGTACTTCATTAGTTAAATCTATCGAAGCTACTTGCGGCGAGAAAAAAGCTGAAACTAAAGATGCTAAAACTAAAGACGCAAAATGCGGCGAGAAAAAAGCTAAAGACGCAAAGTGCGGCGAGAAAAAAGCTAAAGATGGCAAATGCGGAGAAGGCAAATGCGGCGAGAAAAAAGGTGAGCACAAAAAAGAAGAAGCAAAACCTCACTAATCAAACATTAACAAGGTGCCCTTCTAAAATTTTAGAAGGGCATTTTTGTTTTACGAAGTTGCTTACCAAAGGTACAAAATATAGAAGCTCATCCTTCTACTCCATTTATAGTAACACGTCAGGCTGAGCGAAGTCGAAGCCTATTGAAAAAAATAAAACAAACAACAATGAATCATTCTATTGGCATAGGTTTCCGTAAAGATTTTGCAGAAGAGTTGTTAAACACTAACGATTTAAAACCTGCGTTTATTGAATTAGCCCCCGAAAACTGGATCGGCATGGGTGGCTATTGGAAAAAAGAATTAGATAAAGCCGCCGAAAAATTTCCTATAACCTGCCATGGCTTATCATTAAGTATTGGTAGCCCCGATGAGGTAGATGTTAGTTTTGTAAAGCAAGTAAAACAATTTTTAAAACAATATAACGTAAAAATTTATAGCGAACATTTAAGCTATTCAAAATGCGATAACGCACATTTGTACGATTTATTACCCATTCCCTTTAGAGAAGATGCCGTAAAACATATTGTACAACGCATTAAACAAGTGCAAGATATTTTAGAAATGCCATTAGTGTTAGAAAATGTAAGTTATTATACGTCTGTTGCTGCACAAATGAAAGAAGAAGAATTTATTTCAGCAATTGTAAACGAAAGCGGTTGTAATATGTTGTTAGATGTTAACAACGTTTACGTAAACGCTTTTAATCATCATTACAATGCTAAAGAATTTATAAAAAAATTACCTTTACATAAAGTGGCTTACGTTCATATTGCAGGTCACGAGCAGGTTAGCGACACATTAATTATTGATACACACGGCCAAGCAGTTATTGACCCCGTGTTTGAATTATTTGATTACGCCTCTGATTTAATTAAACCCGTACCCGTTTTATTAGAACGCGATTTTAATATTCCTGAACTAAGCGAATTACAAAACGAAATAAATAGATTAGATGCTATTGTTTCAAAAAAATGGCAAACCAATTATGCAATTGCTTAAAGAAGATACTCACACGCAGCAAGCGCGTTTGGCAGACTATTGTCGCACCGGCAATACCCCAAATTTAATAGATATAAAACAAGATAATTTATATCAATATCGCCGCCTTGTTTTTAATATTGCTAGCGATACGTTAGAAACTGCTTATCCAATAACCTATAGTTTTTTACCACAAAATGTTTGGGAAAAATTAGTGTACGATTATTTTGCCGAACACAAATGCCAAACAACACAGGTGTGGCGAATGCCTTTGGAATTTTATGATTATTGTAAAGAAAAAAATATACAAGAAACATTAGGCGTTCCTTTTTTAAACGATTTATTATATTTTGAATGGTTAGAGTTAGATGTTCATACCATGGAAGATATAACCTATCCAAAAACAAAAGAAATTGGAAGTTGGTTAACAGATGTTATTGCATTAAATCCAGAGCATAAACTCATTCAACTCAGTTACCCTGTTCATACCACAGCACCAACCGAAAATTTAGAAGAAAAAAAGGGAAATTATTTTTTGTTAATTTATCGCGAAAAACAAACAGGCAACGTTCAATTTATTGATTTATCAATGCTGTATGTGTTTATCATCGAAAATATTATTAATGGCGTTACCCTAAATATAATTTTAGAAGAAGCAAATACCTTATTACAAATAAACGATATTGATTTATTAACCCAACACGCATTAACTTTTTTAGAAGATTTAAAACAGCGCGAATTTGTTTTAGGTTTTTTATCTTAGGCTGCCGCCACTCTATACCTAGCCAAAGCGATGTCACTCTGAGCGAAGTCGAAGAGTGTTAGGAGTAGCAATTTAATAATTACAAAAAAATAAAACAATGATAAAAAAATTAATAGAAAAGTTTAACAACATTACCGATAAGGGACAATCTATTGCCTTATTAGGTTTACGTTTAGTGTTGGCTTATGGCTTTTACGAAACCGCAAAAATAAAATGGCAAGATATAGGCTCGGTAGCCGATTGGTTTGAAAGCATAGGTATTATTGCCCCAAAATTTAATGCGTACTTAGCCGCTACTACCGAAATGGCAGGCGTATTTTTATTAACTTTAGGTTTAGGTGTACGTTTTATTTCCATTCCACTAATTATTACTATGGTGGTGGCAATTAAAACCGCACATTGGGCTAATGGTTTTGCTGCAGGCGATAACGGTTACGAAATACCCTTATATTATTTATTAATGTTATTGGTTTTAACAACGTTTGGTGCTGGTAAATTAAGCGCCGATTATTTAATACAACGTTTTATAAAAAAATAATTTTAACACTATTTTAACAATAAACTTTGGCTGTTGGCGTTAAATAGCCTACCTTTAATGTAATTATTGTTGAGTGAAAAAATTAAGTTTAATACTACTATTATTTATTTGCGCACGCAGTTTTGCCACACATAACCGCGCAGGAGAAATTACATATAAGCGCATAGCGCCCTATACACAGGTAGTTGGCGGCATTACTGTACCCGTTTACACATACTCCATTACCGTAACAAAATATACCGATCATGGCTCATTAATAGCCGATAGATGTGTTGATACTATACGTTTTGGAGACGGTTCAACTGGTATAGCACCAAGAATAAATAGCGATCCTCAAACCTCGCCCTGCTCTTGTGGTTCGGTAGGTTGTGGTAGTTTAATAGTAAATAACACTAATTATAAAGTAAAAATAAATATTTACACAATTATTCATACCTATCCTGGGGCGGGTAATTATTTAATACGCTCTGCCGATCCTAACAGAAACGGTGGCGTATTTAATATGACTAACTCCACAATGCAATATTTTTATATTGAATCGTTATTGGTTATTAATAATTTTACGGGGGCAAACAGCTCGCCCGTATTGCTTAATCCCCCAATTGATAAAGCTTGCTTAAACCAATGTTTTTATCATAATCCTGGTGCTTATGATGTGGATCACGATAGTTTAAGTTACCAAATTACAACCTCTAGAGGTTATGATGGAAGCACCGTAACAGGATATTTTTTTCCACCAGCAAGTGCTTTTGGTATTGATGCCGTTACAGGTTTATTAACCTGGTGTTCGCCCCAAGCACAGGGCGAGTACAATATTGCTTTTATTGTGCGAGAGTGGCGCAAAAACACAAACGGCGTGTACCAACAAATAGGCTATGTGTTGCGCGATATGCAAGTAGTTGTTGGTGTTTGCCCCACAAACAGTTCTCCGCCCACACTTATAGTACCAGCAGATACCTGTGTAATTGCAGGAGCAACCATTAATAAAACTATTTTTGCCTCTGATGAAAATGCTCCCATAACCATTAGTGGCAACGCAGGCGCATATAACGCCCCTTTACCCATTGCATTTCCTCAACAAGTAACAAGCAGTGGCTCCAACACAACGGTAGTTTTAAATTTTGTATGGAATACCAATTGCTCACACATTGCCATTCAGCCCTATGCTACTGTTTTTAAAGCTGAAGACAGCGGCTTACCAAACCATTTAGTAAATTTTGCAACCTATAAAATAAGAGTTGTTCCTCCGCCAATTCAAAGTTTAACCGCTACACCCATTGGTTCTACTATAAAAGTAGCCTGGCAATTATCTACCTGTAACCCCACTAACAACCCCATTGTAAATTATATAATTTATCGAAAAAACTCTTGTAGCACATACTCGCCGGGGCCTTGCGAACTTCGTATTCCTAAATCTTCGGGTTTTGATTCTATTGGTAAAACAAGCTCAAGTATTAATCAGTTTATTGATAACAATAATGGTAACGGCTTGGTAGTGGGGCAAAATTACAGTTATTTAGTGGTGGCACGTTATTACGATGGTTCGCAAAGCTATGGTAGCACTCAAGTGTGCGCTCAATTAAAAAAAGATGTGCCTATAATTTTGAATGTAGATGTGCTAAATACTTCTGTAAGTACAGGCTCTATTTATGTTAAGTGGCACAAACCATATACCAACACAGGCAATTTTGATACTGCGGTTTTTACAGGTCCGTACCAATTTAATTTAAAATACCGCTCTGGCGCTACTGGCACATACACTACAATTTTTAACTCCACTAAAGCTAATTTTTATTTATTAGATACAGAGTACTATCACACCAACATAAACACCACCGATATTAATAAAGATTATGTGGTTGAATTTGTTTCGGGTACCGTTACAATAGGCTCTTCGCAGCGCGCTAACTCAGTGTTTTTAGTAGCTACTCCCGCCGATAGAAAAATAAATTTACAATGGAATTCAAGCACCCCATGGAATAATTACAAATACACCATCTATCGTAAAAACCCAACCCAAACAACGTTTACAGCTATTGCTACAACCTCGCTAACAACTTACACCGATACATTAAACATTGTAAACCGTAGTAATTACTGCTATAAAATTTTAAGCGAAGGTCAGTATTCCGATGCTACAATACCTAAACCATTATTAAATAATTCGCAAGAAGCATGCGCTACTGCAAAAGATTTGACACCGCCCTGTACACCAACAATAAATATTGCGGCAGATTGTATTACAGGCGCAGTGCAAGTTACTTGGACAAACGTAAAACAAATTTGTAATGGTAGCGACGATGTTGTAAAATATTTACTGTTTTATAAACCCACCATTGACGATAATTATAATTTAATAGCCACCTTAAGTGGCCCCACATCCACCATATATGTATCTGATGGTTTAGAATTAATTTCGGGTTGCTACGCTGTACAAGCGGTTGATTCGAGCGACAATGTAAGCCCAATAAGCATAGATTTTTGCATTGATAACTGTCCAGAGTTTGAATTACCAAACATTGTAACGCTTAATGGCGATGATGTAAACGATTTTTTTAAGGCTCGAAAAGTACGTCAAATTAAAGAAATTGATTTAGTGGTTTTTGACCGCTGGGGTAATTTAGTGTATAAAACAAATGATCCTTATTTTAAATGGGATTGTGTAAGTATTTTAACCAAAC
>JAYTRS010000032.1:0-7438 GCA_043746065.1 Bacteroidota bacterium
GCCCACTGCAACCTCTTTACCATTAATAGTTTGCGCTAACACACAGCCATTGCAATCGGCCTCTTTTGGAGTAAATTTACCTATTTTAAGGCCGTAGCTTAGTATAATTAAACGGGCTTGGCGTTCGCTTCTATCTATTAATTTTGGCATAATAACGGTGGGTGCTACCATACCTGTAACGTAAAGATATACCTTTCTATTGTGTTTAACCTTAATTAAAGGTTCGGGGTCTTGTCTAATAACAATTCCTGGCTTTTCTGTGGGGTCGTAAAGGCTATCAATAATTTGATAGGTAATATTTTTTCCATTAATAAAAGTATTTAAGTTGCTAATTTGTTGGTTTTTAAAATCAGGAACTTCAACAAACTCACCATGGTTGGTATAGGATGATAACCATTTAACTAAACCAAAAAATAACAAAAACACACATAAAATAATTATACCTGTGTGAATAAAAAATGGTTTTGATTTTAAAAACGAAAAAAAATCTTTCATAAATGATTACAATAATATGCTTTGACTAGACACAGCACAACAAATAAAATTAAGATATAAAGATATAAAAAATACGAGACCTAAAATCATAAAAAAAGCCATCTAATAAAAGATAGCTTTTTAATAAAATAATTAATGTTAATTATTTAGTTTCGTTAGCAGGTTTAGCTTCTTCAGCTTTTTTCTTGCAACAAGATTTTTCGCCTTTAGCACAGCCTTCTTTTTTCTCGCCTGCACAAGCTTTACCATCTTTTTTACATTCTTTTTTTCCTTTGTCTTTGTCGTCACCTTTTGTGTTAGCAACTGCTGCGCCAGATAATAAACCTGCAAACGCTGCCATTAAAAATAATTTTTTCATGTTTTTGGTTGTTTTAAGTTATAATAAGTAAATATAAACTAAATATTTTATATATAAATGTTAAAAATTATCAATTTGCTTTAGGCAAGGTTTACCACATCTAAAACAACTAAAAGCGCAAATATTATTCCTGGTAAAAAAAACAGAATATCTAAAATTAAGGTTATCCAAAAATTTAGGGTTATGCTTTTTGAGTCTTTTAAATAAATGGCAATTAAATTAATAAACGGAAATAAACATAAAATAATTAAAATAATTAAATCAACATCACCACCGCCTTTTTTAGCACCTAACTTTACAGGTTTAAAATCTTTAGCGGGTGTAATTTTTTTTGTAGATGCTAAAGCTACTACTTGTTTTGTAGGCTGGCTGGCTTTAGTGTGTTTTACGGTTGCTTTTACATAATTATGTTCTACTACAGCAATTGGTTTTGCATTTATTTCAACTGCCCTTACATTTACTACAGGTAAAGCCATTGTTTTTGTAGGCAAATTTGTACTTTTTAAGTTAGTGGTTGCTACATCGTTATTTTTTAACGTGTTGTTTTTGGAATTAGCAAAATAGAAACCCTTGGTGTATTTGCGTTTTTGTAAACTAAATTTACTAGCGCACGAGCTTAGCATAATAATTGCTATTAGTGGTAAAATAATTTTTTTAATCATATTTTTTTGTTTTTTATTGTTTGTGTAAATGTAATTACATTTAAACTAATTCACACAACTTCAAACTAATTTTTTGCCTTTTTTGTTAAAACCCTGAAAATGAAATGGGTTAGTTAATTAACATTTGTTTAACAGGCTTGGTGTTTAAAACTGTTTTTACCATTTATTAACAATCACCTTGCTGCCTAAATGCCTTTAATAATGGGCTTTCACATACAAATTATAGTTATAAACAAGTTATTAATAAAACTAATATTTCGTAAATTTATGATACAACATTTTTGTTGCACATTTGCCCTCCCACATTATTTTATGTGCTTGATATATGATTAACGATAACCAAAATAAAACCCGCAAATCTATTATAAAACCTAGCGTTAGCAACCCTAACGAAATTGGTAAATTACCCCCTCAAGCTATTGAATTAGAAGAAGCCGTGCTGGGCGCTATGCTTTTAGAGCGCGAAGCCCTTAGTACTGTTATTGATATTTTAAGCCCCGAAGCTTTTTATAAAGACCAAAACGGACGCGTATTTCAGGCAATGATAGCACTATTTAACCGTAGCGAACCTGTAGATATTTTAACCGTTACACAAGAATTAAAACGGACTTCCGAATTAGAAATTGTAGGAGGTTCTTATTATGTATCAGCCTTAACCAACCGCATTGCATCATCCGCCAATATTGAGTTTCATGCGCGTATAGTGGCACAAAAATATTTACAACGCGAGTTAATTCGCCTCAGTACCGAAACCATTAAATCGGCTTACGAAGATAGTACCGATGTGTTTGAACTGCTAGACGAAACCACTAAAAATATTTTTGAAATTTTAGATAGTAACGTCCGTAAACAAGGCGATAAAATGAGTACCTTAATTGGTAAAGCCTTAGAAGAGATTGAAGCCGCTGCGAATCAAAAAGATGGCTTAAGTGGCGTGCCAAGTGGCTTTAGCGCTATGGATAGAATTACTGGAGGCTGGCAAAAATCCGACTTACTTATTTTAGCTGCTAGGCCTGGTATGGGTAAAACCGCCTTTGTGGTTAGCATGGCAAAAAATGCAGCAGTTGAGTTTAATAAACCCGTTGCCATTTTTAGTTTAGAAATGTCGTCGCTACAACTTGTAAAGCGTTTAATTAGTAGCGAAACCGAAATACCACAAGATAAAATTTTAAAAGGAAATTTAGAAAACCATGAATTTGTTCAGCTAAACGAACGTATAAAAAAATTAGCTGTAGCCCCTTTGTATATTGATGATACACCAGCCTTATCTATTTTTGAATTGCGTGCCAAAGCCCGCCGTTTAAAAGAAAACCAAAAGGTTGAGTTAATTATTATAGATTATTTACAACTTATGAGTGGCGGACCCGATGGTAAAGGTAATCGCGAACAAGAAATTAGTTACATTTCTCGAGGTTTAAAAAGTTTAGCAAAAGAATTAGAAATACCCATTATTGCCTTATCGCAATTAAGTAGGCAGGTAGAAAATAGACCAGGTGGAAGCAAACGCCCACAATTAAGCGATTTACGTGAATCGGGGGCTATTGAGCAAGATGCCGATATGGTAATGTTTATTTATAGGCCCGAATATTATGGCTTAGAAGTAGATGAAAACAATGAGCCTACAAAAGGGAGAGCCGAAGTAATTATTGCTAAAAATAGGCATGGAGCTTTAGAAACGGTTAAACTTCGCTTTATTGGGCAGTTTGCAAAATTTGCCGATTTAGATTATACCGAAGGGCAAAGCATTTATAACCAAAATAATAACAGTAACCCACTACAACAAAACGAAGATTTTTTAACCACCAATGGCACTAAAACAGTTACCTCAAAAAATTGGGATAGGATAGATGATACCAGTAGCGATATTATTAAGAAAAACGACATTGAAGATTTTAACGAACCGCCTTTTTAGTTGTAACACATAAAAAAAATCCTCTCAATTTTTTGAGAGGATTTTTTAATTATAAGTACCTATATTTTTATTTTATTAGGGTAACATGCCCAACATATTCTTTTCTACCTTGCCCATTGGCGCCTATTACTTTTATTTTATAAATATAAACCGCATCGGCAGATGGTTGGCCACCTTTTACAGTCCCGTCCCAGCCTTTCATTATATCTTTTGTGTAGTAAATAGAAGTTCCCCAACGGTCAAATATTTCCATATTAAAATTTTCTATCTTAAAGCCCACACCTTTAATGTTAAATATATCGTTTAAGCCATCACCATTTGGTGTAAAGGTATTGGGTATAAAAATATTTAGTTCATCAACTACTTCTAAAAATTTAACCACGGTATCTATACAACCTTTATCAGTAGTGCTAATTAACATTATTGGGTATTTACCTACGTTTTCGTAAGTGCGTTGCGGCAAGTTTACGTTTGTAGTATCAATACCAGTTATTGTTGAGCCTATAAACTGCCATGCAGTGTTAACTATTGGGCCATATTTACTGCTTGGTTTAAAGGTTACTATATTATCGGTAGTGGTAACAATATCAGGTGTCCAACTAAAATCAGCGTGTGGTTTTGGGAATACCACAATTGGTTCGGGGTATTGGTAAATACCACTACAGCCGTTAATGCCTTTGCTATATATTCTTAAGGTATAAGTGCCTGGGGCATCTAAACAATAGTTAAAGCTATCCGCCTGCATTTTTCTATCCCCACCAAAATCATAAGTTGTAATTGCCGATTCAGCTTGTGTTTTTGTATTATAAAATTGGCATAAAGCTTCACAACCTTGTGTTTTATCTAATTGTAATTTAGGTATTGGAGGTTTATTTACAGTAATTTTAAAGTTGTAACCTAAGGTATAACTAGGACAAGCAATATCAAAACCAGTAACGTTATATATAGTAGTTCCTGCTGGCACCCCTACTTGAAAGCTACCCGTTGGCGAACTTAGGTAAACTTGTGGATCCCACACATAGGCGTAATTTCCACTACCAAAGGCCGATCCCATGGTTAATCTAACCGTATCGCCTAAGCAAATGGTGCGGCTATTAGGCGTTAATGTAAATTGTATAGGGTCAAGTACATCAATATTAACACTTGCCTTTGTTGTACACGGACCCAAATTCACTTCTAATTGGTAAATGCCAGCATTTGGTGCTTGTATATTAGGTATTTGTAAATTTTGTGTGTTTGATGAAAAGCCATTACCGCCGCTCCAAGTGTAAGATGTGGCTCCTGCAGGGCCATTAACTACAACTAAAGAGTTGTAACAAACTTGCCTGTAAGGTGGTAAAGTAAATGTTAAAATAGGATTTACTATTAAATTAGTAGTATTTGTATTGTAACAGGTTAATATCCCATTGTTATAAGAGGTTGTAACTGTATAAATACCCGAATTTACAGGATATAAATTTATAAATTGAGGGTTAGAAATGTTTGAGGTATAACTTGCAGGCCCACTCCATGAATAAGTAATTGCCCCTTGCGAACTTGCTAATAAAGTAGCCCCACTAGGTTCGCATACAGTAACGGTTGGTATAACGGTAATGGTATTTACAGGTACTACACTAATTTGATTACTACCAGTAGTGGTACAACTAACACTGCCAATGGCAAACATAGCCGTGGCAAAATAAGGCCCAGTGGCTATGGGTTGTATGTTAGTAATACTATTACTTGTGGCGGTTGAGGTAAAACTATTAGGCCCAAACCAACTATAACTAATGGCGCCTGGTGCACTTGCTGTTAGATTAGCAGTGGCATTTTGACATACATTGTTTGGTACTGTTACCACCACCGGCGATGTAGCCACCACCGAAACGTTAGATACAGCTGTACGAGAACACGTTATGATACCATTTGTAAAAAATGCTGTTGCTGTATAATTACCAGCTACTGGTGGCAACACCGAAGCAATAGTAGGGTTTTGCAAGGTGCTATTAAAGGCCGATGGGCCACTCCACAAATAGCTATTGGCCGCACTTGCCGAAGCGGTTAAGTTTAAACTAGTGCCTTGGCATAATGTAAAGTTAGGAATAACCGTTACCGAGTTGGTAGCCACCACATTTATTTGCGTTGTATTTGTGCGAGGGCATTGTTTGCCATTAAAATTAATATTAGAATTTACAGTATAAATACCAGCTGATAAAGGTTGAATATTTGGAATAGTTGGGTTTTGAACAGTTGATATAAACGAATTTGGTCCTGCCCATGCATATGCCGTGGGGTTTGCTGCTGCTGGTAACGATGCAGTTAAATTAACAATAGCCCCTTGGCAAACATTACTGGTAGTATTTACAGTAATGGTATGGTTACCCGATACGTTTACCGTTGTAGTGCCTTTGCCTATACAACCTGTGGAATAAGTAGCTGTTATAGAAAATGTACCAATATTTGCAGGAGTAGAATTTGGTATTACAATGGTATTTGTACTAAATAAAGTTGGTGTAATACCAGGCCCAGTAACACTATACGATACCGCTCCACCTGGGTTAGCCGTAAATGTAAGGCTTGAACCATAACAATAGTTTGTTGGATTACTAATTGCTAAAGTAGTATTTGGGTTAGTGGTTAAGCTAAAAGTAGCTTGAGTATTAATAATTGTACCAGCAGTATTGGTAGATTGCGCTAAAACTGTAAATACTTGATTAGCTAAAGCGCTTACCGTAATAATTGAACTTGTTTGAACCGTATTGCCTGGGTTAATAGTATAAGTAATAGCGTTAGATACACCTATCCAAGTAGCGGTGGTGCTAACTGTTTGGCCTGGGCAAGCCGTTACGCTTGGCACCACTAATGGGCTACAGCTTAGGCCTGCGCTACCAGTACTTTGAAAAGTAACACTGCCATTTACACCACTATAATTAGAAAATAAAAATATATACTGCTGACCAGCAGATACTGGTATTGATGGTTGAAAGTTACAGCCTGTTGCACCAGCAGGTACTGTTCCCATACCTGTACCACCACCTGATGTACAGTTCCAATTACAAGCTGCAGGGGGCAAAGTACCATTAAAAATATTAGTACAAGCATTTGATAATGTGCTATTTATAGGCCACAAAATCCAATCGTAGTAACCAGCTTGTGGATTTGGAGAGCCAGCAGCACCTAAAGAAAATCCTAAATTACCATTACTACTCACGGTTAAAATCATCCATTGTGGGCCGGGTACGTTTGCAAACATACAGCCACTATTTACACCTTGTGGGTTGCTAGAAGGGTTACTTGCAGAGCCATTACTAGCTCCGCCTGTTAAACCTGTGCCACCAACGGTCATTGGAAAAGCTGGGTTACTACAAAAATTTTGCCCATTATTACACGCTGCTGCATTTTGTGCCGTGTTTGTTTGCATGGCTCCAAATAAAAAGCAAATTAGAATAAGGTATTTTATTAATTGATTTTTCATAGTATAAAGAGTATAAATACAGTAAGTATTAACGAGTTAAAAGGTTAACAAATGAATTAAAAATTTTATCAGCACTAAGGTTTTCGTAAACTTTTGTAGCTGTATTATCAAATACAAGGTTAGTGCCAGCAGTAACATTATTTAAAAAGCTATAATCGGTTTTGTTAAGTTTAATTAAGTTAACAATACCATCTTTGGTTGCAGTAATATCGGCAGTTGTAGCATCAGCATCTACATTACAGCTAATAATTACTACACCTTTGGTACCATTTTTTAATTTGGCGTATTCCCATAATTTATAGGCTTTATCAAATTCTTTATTGGCATCGCGGCTAGCAAGGTTTGCTACCGACCAAACATTTAAAACAACTATTTTATTATTTACATCTAAATTTGGTAATTTTGATTGAACAATTGAAACCAATTGCATATAACTTGGGTTTTGGGCCTTAGCTACAAAACTTACTAAAAACAAACCAAAAATTAAACTTAAAATTATCTTTTTCATATTATACTGTTATTTTCTTCACCAAAAGTAAATAATTAGTGGTTGCTAC
>JAYTRS010000033.1:0-7437 GCA_043746065.1 Bacteroidota bacterium
TGGTAGCTTTTGCAACCCATTAAGCGAAGTAAGAATAAAAATAAATGGGCATATAGCTGATAGTGTGGTAGATTGTTTTAGCATACATTATACCGTTAATGGCGATTTTCCATCAATATCTGACCCTATTTTTGATTCGATTGCAAACTCGCCTTTACAACTTGTAAATACCATGATGGTTAGAGCAGTAGCTTATCCTAAAAGTGGTTATGCTACCAGTACACTTACCTGTTTACCCGATATTTATTTACCAAGTTTTTGTCAAACCAATACTTTTTTTTACGATCAAGAATATACGCAATTTCAGCAAGAATTTGGTATTGTTTCAATAGCTATTCATAGTACCGAAGCCACTTGGTTTGCTGGTGGCGGAAGTGCGCCCCAATCACCAACGGTGCACGTAGAATATTTTGATAAAAATCAAATTACCGAAGGTTATGCCCAAATGTTTAAGCCACAACAAGAAAGTTGGAAAACAGCCCAAAAAGGCATTTATTTAACTATGGATGATAAAATGGGTTTTGGTTGCGATTTTACCAGTAGCAGCCCTTACCCAATTTTTAATGTGGATGGCTTGGGTAAATCAGGCCGAACGGTTTTTCCTACCCTACACTTAAAAGCAGGCGATTTTGAAAGTAACTCAATGCTTACACCCGCCCCACCAAGTGGTTTAGTAGAGGGTACTGGTATTCGCGATGTATTTTACCAATCTTTAGCCATAAAAAATAATTTACACGTCAATCCCCTTCACATTAAACCGGTAATAGCCTTTATAAATGGTAAATACCAAGGTGTGTACGATTTACGCGAAGTATTTGACCAACATTATGAAGCTTACTATAATAATCAAGCAAAAGATTCGGTTGATTTAAATATTAATTACTCAAATATGGAATCCAACCCGCCAAATGGCGATGGTTCGCCTCACCCCTCATTTACGCCACTATCAACGTTTAGTACACAAGTATATGGTACAGTAAATAATTACCCAATGAACAGCCTAACCTATTATAACCAAGTGATGAGTAAGTTAGATAAAGAAAGTTTTATAGATTATTTTGTATTGGGTACGTACGCTATTAATAACGATTTTTGGGCTTACAATGTGGCTTTTGGTAGAGGTAACCAAGTTGGTAAACCAGGCACAAAATGGCATTATTATATGTGGAATATGCCAACCATTTTTAACTTTACAATAGCTGGTAATTCGGGTGGTATACCTACAATGTACAACAACTATAGCGTACCACCTTGTATTAATATGTACCCAACTGGCAATAGCCCTACCATAGCCATTACCCCAAATGCCTTTAATGGGCATGGAAATATGATGAAAAAATTGTTTCAAACAAATGTTGGTAATTCTGCCTTTCAGTTAGAGTATAAAAATCGTTACCAAGATTTATTAAATGGCCCCTTACGTTGTGATAATATTTTAAAACATTTTGATTATATAAATAATCTTTATACTAAAGAAATGCATTATCACGAAGACCCAGGTTCATCGCCAGTACCTGGCCCCTATGCAGGTATAATTGGTAATTGGGACACAAATATGGTGCATTTACGTCGTATTATAGCCTACCGTTGTGATTGGATAATTAACGGTTTAAAAACTTGCTATCCTGCACAAGGGCCATACCAAATTACCGTAGATGTTGAGCCTGCAGGGGCTGGTGTAGTAAAATTAAATAGCACTGTATTGCCTTATTATAAATGGACGGGTAACTATTTTCAAACGACATTAAGCTTTAAAGCTATACCTACTAGTACTTTATACACATTTCATCATTGGGAATTTAAGGTACACCAACCTTTAAATAATGCGCCTTTGAGTTTAGATTCGGTTGCCATAAGTTTTGTGCAATCGGCAGGGCAAAGTAACGAAGAAGTGATTGCCGTATTTACCGATAAAAGTGCTGATATTACACAGAATGGTGATAATGCCAATATGCCAAGTGCATTTTCGCCCAACAATGATAATGTAAACGATATTTACAAACCCCTTGGTAGTGCTGCCTTTGCTACAGAGTATGATTTTAGAATTTATAACCGCTGGGGGCAAGAAGTATTTAGAACCACTGACCCTGCTACTGGTTGGGATGGAATTTATAATGGCCAACAAGCCCAAACGGGCGTATATGCGTGGGTTATAAACTATAAAAACGTTTACGGCGAAAGTAAGCTAGCAAAAGGAAACGTAACATTAGTTAGATAAACATATTACACTAAACGATTATGCAAAAAAAATACCTACTAAGTTTATTTATAATTACCATTTTTGGCACTACACAAGCGCAGGATATACATTTTTCGCAAATAAACGAAATGCCCATGTTTATTAGCCCTGCCAACACTGGCTTTTTTAATGGTTATTTTAGAGCTACTCTAAATGGCCGCAACCAATGGAATTCTCTAGGAAGTACGTCTGGGAGTGCCTATAAAACAGGTGCCATTTGTATTGATGGTGGTTTATTTAAATCGCGCAGGCGCAAGGCCTTTTTAGGTATAGGCTTAACCGTGTTGTACGACCAAGCAGGAGTAGCACAACTTAGAAAAACAAATGTATTACTAAACATTAGCGGAATAATTAAAGTAAATAAACGTGGTGTATTTAGTGCTGGCATTGCTGGAGGTGTAAATGCAACCAATGCAAATTACAATAAATTAACGTTTGCCTCTCAATTTGATGGTAATAAATTAGAAGATAATACGGCTTTAAATGGTGAACAAAATTTCAGACAATTTACTACAACTGATATTGGAACTGGTTTTGCATACGAATACAGTAAAATAAAAACTGATCAAGATCACGATGATGTTTCGTCATTTAAAATTGCATTTGGCGCTTACCATTTAAATAAACCCGTGCAAGACTTTAGTGCTGGTGCTAGTTACCAAATGCCAGTGCGTTTAGCGGCATCTTTTACCTCTAACTTTGATTTTGAAGACACTAAATTTACAATTACCCCTTCGTTACTATACCAAAAACAAGGTAAATACTGGGAAGTTGTGGGTGGAACATATGTAAAATACCGAGTAAGTATGGGCACTAAAGTAACTGGTCAAAAAACACAAAATGCAATAGGTGTAGGCTTATTTTACAGAGCTTACGATGCAATAATACCAAAAATTATGTACGAAACTGGCGATTATGCTTTTGGTTTTTCGTATGATGTTAACGTATCCGGCTATCGTAACGCTTCTCATTATAGAGGTGGCTTAGAGTTTTGCATACGTTACAATAATTTAGCAAGCTCGTTGTTTGACGCACGAAGCGAATTTAAATAAACTCAAATTAATCTCTTTAAAATGCAGAAACGGTCGTCGTTTTTTATAATAGGCGTATTGCTTTTACTATCAGGTGTTGCAGTATTTGTATATAAAACAAAAGGCAAAACAACTACCGTTGATGAAGAGGCCCGTAACTTTAGTTTTAAAGATACCGCAAGCATTACTAAAATTTTTATTGCTGATAAAAACGGAAACAAATCGCTGTTACAACGTACCGATAAAGGCTGGTTGGTTAATAATAATTATCCTTGCCGAAGTGATGCCATTTTAAATTTAATGGAGGTTATAAAACATGTGGATGTAAAAATGAGTGTGCAAAAAAAAACTAAGCAAGCTATTTTAAAAGTAATGAGCACACAAGCTATTAAAATTGAGATTTACACTGGCACTAAATTAGTAAAACAATATTATGTTGGTAATGAACCGCCCGATTCGGAGGGATCGTATATGTTATTAACTAATATTGAAACTGGTGAAAATTATGCCGACCCTTATTTGTGTTATATACCAGGCTTTGTTGGCTTTTTAAAACCACGCTATATTGCAAACGCAACCGAGTGGCGTGATAGATTAGTAATAAATTATACCCCTCCTCAAATAAAACAAATTAAGGTAGAGCATTTAAATTACCCCGACTCATCGTTTACTATAGAGTTAATAAGCACCAGCAAATTTAAATTATACGATGGTAAAAAAAACGAATTAGCTTTTAACGAAGTGAAACTAAAACAGTATTTGGCCTACTATCAAAATATATCTTACGAATATTTATTTACAGGACAAAATAAAAAGCTGCAAGACTCGTTAAGTACGCAAAAACCATTTTGTAAAATAACCGTGTTTGGTAATGGTTTTAATACTAACGAATATAAATTTTATTACAAGCAACCCAAACAAAAAGTACCCGAAATGGGATTAAACTATACTTACGATCCTGATAGGTTGTACCTACGTTTTGCAAATGATAATGAGTGGGCCTTAGCACAATATTTTGTATTTGGTAAATTATTAATAACACCTTTATACTTTAAAAATTAAAAAGGTACAACACAAAAAAGCTAACTAAGGCTTATTTTAATTTGTTTTGTAGTATTCCACTAAATTAATAGCCTGTTTAGCTTCAGCAACATCGTGCACACGTAAAATGTTTGCACCATTTAAAAGGGCAATAGTATTTAAAACAGTAGTGCCGTTTAATGCCGTTACAGGGTTTGTGCCTATTATTTTATTAATCATACTTTTGCGCGAAAGCCCTGCTAATATTGGGAAGCCTAAATTTTTAAATTCTACTAATTGTTTTAAAAGCTTATAATTATGCTCTGTTGTTTTACCAAAACCAAAGCCAACATCTAAAATTAGTTTATTAAAATTTAAGCGTTTAAATAGTGTAATTTTTTCTTCCAATTCAGTTTTTATTTCTTCAACTACATTACTATAAATAGGGTTTTGCTGCATGGTTTGTGGCGTCCCTTTTATGTGCATAAGTATATAAGGTATGCCAATATTAGCAACAATTGTAAACATATTGGCATCAAAATTTCCACCACTTATATCGTTAATAATATCTGCACCATTATCAGCACATTTTTTTGCAATGTTGCTGCTATACGTATCAACACTAATAAAAGTATTTGGAAACTCTTTACGAATGGCAATAATATTATTTTGTAAACGTTGCCACTCTTCTTCTTCGTTTATTTGAGTGGCATTGGGGCGCGAAGATGCTGCACCAATATCAATAATATCAGCACCTTGATTTAGTTTTTCTGCCACATCATGCAATACATCTTTAAGGGTATCAAACTTTCCACCATCGTAAAAACTATCGGGTGTAAGGTTTACTATTGCCATTATAAGTGGTTTAGTAAATGTTAATGATTTACCATTATAGGTATAATCAATTGTAATATTTTTGGTATTTTTAGGATTCATAAGTTTATGCAAAACACATCGCAACAATACGACGCAGCAATTTCGCAATGCAAAGATATCTTTTTAAAGAAAATGAAAGATTATGGCACTGCTTGGCGAAATTTACGCCCAACCAGCCTCACCGATCAAATTTTTATTAAAGCCCAACGTATTAAAAGTATTGAAGAAAAAGGTACTCAAAAAATTAACGATGGTATTAAAGGGGAATACATTGGCATTATTAATTATTGTGTTATTGGATTAATACAATTAGAATTAGAAAATGATACACGTATAGATTTACCCTATAATGAGGTAGCAAGTTTGTATGAAAAGAATATAAATGCTACCAAACAATTAATGTTAGATAAAAATCATGATTACGGCGAAGCATGGCGAGATATGCGGGTAAGTAGTCTTACGGATTTAATTTTAATGAAAATTTTTAGAGTAAAACAAATAGAAGACAACAAAGGTAAAACTATTATTAGCGAAGGCGTTGATGCTAATTATATGGATATGATTAATTATAGCGTATTTGCCTTAATTAAGTTGGTGTAAATTATTCTTTAATTATTTTTATTGACATAGTTGCAGTATTAGTTTCAATTTTTAAAATATACAAGCCATTTACTAATTGCGCAGTATTAATTATTAATTGCTGTTTGGTATTTGATAGTTTTTGTAAGGCATCCGTTTGATTAATTACCGTTTGTCCTAAAGCATTTATTAATTTAATATTTATGACAGTACTTAATGCGTTTGTTGTTAAAAAAGAGGTATTTAAATTTTCTAATTCTATAGTTAATAAGCCGTTTGTTGGGTTTGGAAATACATGAATGCCGCTTTCAACCACATTTTGATTTTTAATTGCTGTACAAATACCAACACTTTGTGTAAAAATTGCGTTTGCAGTACAATTCTTAAAATCAGTTACACTTAAAGTATAATTTGTATTAGCACTTGGGCTTACGGTTGTGGTATTAGTTAATGCGCCTGTGCTCCAAGTATAAGTGTATGAACCATTACCTCCGTTTGCAATAGCTGTTAGAGTAGCGGTGTTGCCATTGCACAAAATACTATTGCTGGATGTAGCTATTAATGATAATATATTAGGCTGTGAAATAAGAATTGTTTCGGTAGCGGTGCTACCACAACTATTTGTAATGATACATGAGTAGGTTGCTGGGGCTAAATTATTTGCAACGTTGGTATTGCCACCAGAAGGCATCCAGGTAAATGTAAAGCCACTACCCCCACTAACCGAAACCGTTGCTGAGCCATTGCTTTGCCCATTACACGCAATATTATTACCAAAAATATCGGTAGATAATATTTGACATTCAAAAAATTTAGCTAAAAAGCCATCGTAATTTCCGCCGCCATAAACAACTTGATGCGACCCAAGCGATGCAATATTATTACCTGTGTTGGTAGATGTTCGGCCACCAATATAAACATTGTAGCTATTATCAACAGTACACACTAAAGCATAATCATCGCCAATTTCGCCATAATAAGTGCCCCATTGCCTTGTGCCATTTGCATTAAATTTAACTAAATAAGCATCGTAATTACCGCCACCAAAAACTGCTTGATGCGCGCCTGGGGTAGCAATTACCGTTCCGGTAGAGCTGCCAGTTTGCCCTGCTAAATAAACATTATTAGAGCCATCAATTGCACACGAAAGACCTTCTTCAAAAGCAGCATCGCCATAATATGTTCCCCACACTCTTACACCTGCGCTATTAAATTTTACAATAAAAGCATCGGCAAAACCGCCACCATTATTGGGCTGTGCGCTTCCGCTAGTAGCAATAACAGTTCCTCCAACCGAATCGGAACTACCAGATAGATATACATTTCCAAAACTATCCACAGCAACGCCATAGCCATACTCATCATTAAAACCCCCATAGTATGTGCCCCATTGCCTAACACCTGCACTGTTAAATTTTACAATAAAAGCATCTTGGTTACCGCCATGTGTAACTTGATGACAGCCCACTGTGGCAATAGAGTTACCAGTATTTGTATATGTTCGGCCCACAAAATAAACATTACCACTAGCATCGGTTGCGCAATTATAAGCATACTCGTTTGCAAAACCACCATAGTATGTGCCCCATTGCCTAACGCCAACGCTATTAAATTTTACAATAAACCCATCCCAAGTATTACCCCCATGTGTGGGTTGATGACTAGCCGGAGTTGCAATATCAGTGCCACTTG
>JAYTRS010000034.1:0-7436 GCA_043746065.1 Bacteroidota bacterium
ATAAGCACAAAAAAATAAATAGGTTTTATTAAACGCTTACTTTTTTTCTTTAGCAATGGTTATAAATACCGGAAAATGATCGCTATAGCCGCCCGTGTAGGCTGCGCCACTGTATGTGCGAAAAGGGTAGCCCTTAAAGTTGCCAAAATCGCTTTTTAAAAAGGGCTTGTTATAAATACGCACATCGTGGTATTGCCAAGTTTCAAAATTGGTAGGTAGGCAAGTTTTGTTTAGTATTATTTGGTCAAATAAATTCCAGCTATCTTGCCAAGCTAAGGTGCCAATACCTTCTTTAAAAGGTTTTTCCATGGGGTTAAAGTACTTGCCTTCTTCGGGTTTTTGGCAATCGGCGTAGGTACCAATTACCTCTTTTACGCAAACGTTTGTGGGGTCGTCATTTAAATCGCCCATAATTAAAACTTTGGCTTTGGGGTTATTGGTTGTAATACTATCGGCAATGTGGCGCGCTTTTTTTGCAGCTACATTTCTATTAGGGCGGCTGGCTTGTTCGCCACCACGGCGGCTAGGCCAGTGGTTTACTAAAACGGTAAGGGGTTCGCCATAAAAGCTACCGCTTACTACTAAAATATCGCGGGTAGGGTGAGTGCTATCGGTAACTAATACTACACGGTAACTAACGGCTTTTGTAACTTTAAAGTAATTGGGGTTGTAAATAAACGAGGGGTCAACGCCACGCTTATCGGGACCTTCAATGTGTACAATTTGGTAGTTGCGGCTTTTTAATTGTTTGTTGTTTACTAAATCTTGCACTACGCTTTTGTTTTCAATTTCGCACAGGCCCATAATAGCAAGGCCATCCGGCGTTATATCGGTAGCCATTTTGCTAATAACTTCGGCAAGATGGTCTATTTTAGTCCAGTAACGGCTACCATTCCACACGTTTTTACCGCTTGGGGTAAAATCTTCGTCATTTTTCCATTGGTCGTTAAGGGTATCGTAAAGGTTTTCTACATTCCAAAAGCCAATGGCCGATAGGTAATAGTTTTTATTTTTATCTAACTTTTGACTTTGAGCAAAAAAAGTAAATGTTACTAATACAGTTAATATAATAAAGCGAATTTTCATGTTTAAATAGAGTAATTTGGCTTCAAAAATAGTAATTAAATTAGCATTAATACGTTAAGGAATTACTAATTTAAAATTGGCTTGTTTAATTATTGGTGTATAAGCTTTGTTTTTGCTATAGAATTTGTGTTGTTAGTATTAGAAACTCTGTTTTTGCTATAACCTCTTCTGTTTTTGGCATAGAATTTGTGTTTTTACCGTAACCTCTCCTGTTTTTGCCGTAAGTAACTCTGTTTTTGGCATAAGTAACTCTGTTTTTGCCATAGCCTCTTCTGTTATTGTCGTAGAATTTGTGTTTTTGCCATAAGTAACTTTGTTTTTAGTATAACCTTTGCTGTTATTGCCATAAAGTGCTTTGTTTTTGATTTTGGGCGGAGAGAGAAACAGTCTAAATCGTTGTTAAATTTTGTACCAATTCTAAAGTTGATTTTTTGTTTACAATAATTTAACAAATTGTGCTTTAAATTTTAATATATTTGCCCGTATTAAAGTAAAAAAAGAAGTGAACACCCTTGAGAAACTAGCTTTTTAGTCTCGAAACCGCTTCATAAATAATTAGCAATAATTAACATGAATGGTGTATTAATAGCAAACAAAAATTTAAACATGATTAAAAAATTAAGCTGTAGCATACTGCTATTTGTTGGTGGTAATTTAATGTCGCAAACCGATAGTTCGGCCGTTAACGATAACCAATCTGACAGTACAAATACAAAATTTAACGTACCTATTTTCAGCACCAGTGGCGCCGATGCCGATAGTGATACGGATAACCAAGATGCATCTGGGCTTTTACAATCGAGTAAAGATGTGTTTGCGCAATTTGCAAGCTTTCAGTTTGGCGTAGCACGTTACCGCATGCGTGGTTATGCGCAAGAAAACCAATTAATATTAATTAATGGTATTAATGTAAATAATTTAGAAACTGGTACTAGTAGTTGGAGTAGTTGGGGTGGCTTAAACGATGTAACCCGCTTTACCGAAACACGTTTTGGTAATGGCGCTAGCCGCTTAGCTTTTACAGGGGCTGGGGGTTATACTAATATTGATTCTAAAGCTGGTTCGTTTCGTAAAGGCACACGTATATCTTATGCACACGCCAATCGTATTTTTTCGGATAGGGTAATGGTAACCCACTCTACAGGACAAATGGCAAATGGCTGGGCATTAACATTAAGTGCTAGTACACGCCAAGGTAACCAAGTATATATACCCGGTACTTATATTAATGCTAACTCGTTTTACGGAGCGGTTGATAAACGTTGGAATGATAGACACACCACCTCGTTAGTTGCGTTTGTAGCGCCAAGTGAAGTGGGCAGAACGGCATCAGAACAATTAGAAGCGTTTCAATTAGCAGGTACAAATTATTATAACAGCGCTTGGGGTTACCAAACCGCAGCCGATGGCAAAACGCGCCAAGTACGTAATGCATCGGTGGCAAAAACTACTCGCCCAATGGTAATTTTATCGCATGTGTTTAATGTAAATACAAATACAAAATTAACTACGTCGGCATTTTATAATTGGGGCAAATCAAGCATTAGCAGTTTAAATTGGAATAACTCGCCCAACCCGCGCCCCGATTATTACCGTTACTTACCAAGTTACCGCTATAATCAAATGGAGTTTGATGAAGGCGATGCTTTAACCGCTTTATGGAAAGACAAAGGTGTAGATGGTGATAATACCCGCCAAATTAATTGGGATAGATTAATTGCGATGAATAGAGCCAACCTTTATTCCTTACCATCTACCGCAGGCACAATTAATACCACCGAAACCCGCAGCCGTTATATTTTAGAAGATAGAGTAGAGGATTTAAAAAATGGAGGTTTAAACATTATTTACAATACCCGTTTAGATAAATTATTTTTAAGTGGTGGTTTAAATGTAAATATTTATAAAAACAACCGTTACAAAGTATTAAACGATTTATTAGGTGGCGATTTTTGGTTAGATTATGACCAATTTGCATCAAACTTAGGCGTAGATGGCACCTACCAACAAAACGATGTAAGTAACCCTGATAGAAAAGTAAAACAAGGCGAAAAATATGGTTACAACTACACTACCAATGTAAACCGTAACGAAGTATGGGGCCAAGCCGAATATAATTTTTCTAAATTAGATGTGTATGCAGGTTTAACATTATCTAATAGCCAAATATACAGAACAGGTAATTTAGCAAATGGTAAATTCCCTACAACCAGCAAGGGGAATAGCGAAAAACTAAACTTTTTTAATTATGGTTTAAAAGCAGGGGCTACTTATAAGCTAGATGGACGTAATTTTATTACTGCCAACGGTGCATTTTTAACTCGCCCACCCGAAGTAAACAACTTATTTATTTCGCCACGCTCGCGTAACGACCTTGTTAAAACACCTTCGGGTGCAAACGTAGGGTCGGAAAATGTATTAAGTTACGAAATAAGTTACTTAGCAAAATACCCAACGTTTAAAGCACGCGTAACCTATTATAATACCACCATTAGCAACCAAGTTTGGTACCGCACTTTTTGGAGCGATGAGTATAACAACAATGTAAATTATATAATGACAGGCGTAAACCAACAGCACCAAGGTGTTGAAATTGGTTTAGAAAAAACTGTATTTACAGCCCATACCTTACAAGGCGTGTTTGGTTATGGTAATTTTTATTATAGCAATAGGCCAACAGCACAAGCTTGGCAAGATAATAACAGCACGCAACTGTTTACCGATAGAACCGTTTACCTTAAAAATTACCGCATAGGTGGCACGCCACAAACGGTTACAGGTTTTGGATATAAATATACTGGCAAGCAATTTTGGTCGGTTGGTGCTACGTACAATTACTTTTCGCAAACCTTTATTGAACCCAACCCAGATAGAAGAACGGCAGAAGGCGTGCAACAATATGCTACCACCGACCCTATGTATAAACAAATTGTAACCCAACAGCAATTACCCGATTATTTTTTAATTAATGCGAATGCTACCAAATCGTTTAGAATTAAAGGAAAGTATAACCTAAATTTTAACCTAAGTGCAAACAATATATTAAACAATAAAAATATTCGTACTTGGGGCTTTGAGCAAATGCGTTGGAACAATAACAGCGTTGATAAATTTGCAAATAAATACCAATACATGCCAGGCACTACATACATGGCAATGGTAAACTTTACATTTTAATTAAATAAAAATGAAAAAACTAATATTAATACCCACAGTAATTTTTACAACATTAGTATTTACTAATTGTAAAAAAACAGCCGACCTTGCCCCAACACGTAATTTGGCCGATGGCTCTAATTATAGTGTAACGCAATTAAAAGCCATTGCTACAAGTACCAACTCGCACCGCTTTACTACCGAAAATTATTTTACTGGCGTTGTAATTGCCGACGAAATAAGCGGTAATTTTTATAAAGAAGTATATGTGCGCGATGCGGCAAACACAGGTGGTTTGCATTTTAAATTTTTAACTACTGGTAGTAATTTATTTATTGGCGATTCGGTACGTTTAAACTTAAAAAACTACGATGTAAATATTGATCCTACCACTCAAATTTTAGAAATTGATAGTGTTAGCTTTGATAAAAACATTGCTAAGTTTGCAAGTGGCGCTAACCCACAACCTATAGCATTAACCTTGGCGGATGGAAAATACGCCACTAATTATGGCGATTTAGTTACCATTAACCGTGTTAGTTTTGCATCGGGTTTTACAGGCGTACAGTATTCTGACCCTATAAAACAAATATCGGGTAATAACAACATACAAGATTGCTTTGGAAACACCGTAATTGTTAGAACAAGTAATTACGCCTTATTTGGTCAACAACTAACGCCAACAGGCTTTGGTGCTATAACAGGCATTGCCACTAGCTACAATGGCGCTGCTCAAATGGCTATTAGAACCCCAAACGAAGTATACATGAATGGCCCTAGCACTTGCAACACGTATATTACTAAAAACTTTAACGATAATTTAATAGCCAGTGGCAACTGGACACAGGTATCTGTTTCGGCACCATCGGTTATTTGGAAAACTGGAACATTTGGTAGTGTAACCAGTGCCACCATTTCGGGCTTTGGTCAAAATGCCGAAAATTGGTTAATATCGCCAAGTATTAATTTAAGTGCCGCTTCAAACCCAATACTTGCGTTTAGAACGGCAGCAAAATATGCTGGTTTGGTTTTAGAAGTTTGGATATCTAGCAATTACACAACAGGCTTACCAAGCACAGGCACTTGGACACAATTATCAGGCTTTGCTTTATCGCCAAACAATGCTACCTCATCTTATGTATGGACAGCATCAGGCCCTGTTTCGTTAAATGCCTTTAAAAATGCTAACACACATATAGCATTTAGATATACAAGCACTACCACATCTGCATCTAACTGGGAGCTAGATGATATTATAGTAGGAGAAAATTAATTTTAAATTATATCTAATAATAAGAGTAAAACAACACTAATAATAACTCGACATGAAAAAAATTTTTATCATCA
Organism: Bacteroidota bacterium; assembly: GCA_043746065.1. Lineage (GTDB taxonomy): Bacteria > Bacteroidota > Bacteroidia > B-17B0 > Aurantibacillaceae > Aurantibacillus. Next base: position 5,590 of record JAYTRS010000034.1, read on the forward strand.
CCACCTTAGCATTAAGTTTATTTATTTTAAATGCATGTAAACGTAAATTTGAACTGCCTCCAAAAAAAGCAGATCAAGCTAACAGTGGTAGCATTACCATCGATTCTATTTATGCACGATACAATGCCTACTATGCTGCAGCCGTTACAAAATATTATAAATTTAATGGCGATGTAACCTTAACCTGCACCGTTACTGCCGATGAAGTTAGTGGCAACATTTACAAATCTATTTATGTAAAAGATGCAACTGGCACTATGCAAGTTAAAATGCTTAATGCAGGTGGTTTTTTTGTGGGCGACCAAATTAGAATTAATCTTAATGGCGTAACCTTAGATGATTATGGTAAAATGGTACAATTAGATTCCGTTGATACCGAAAAACACATTGTGAAAATAAATACAGGCAATATTGTTACTCCTACAAAAGCTACATTTAATCAAATTACAGCATTAAATGGATATGGGCAAAGTAATTATCAAGGGCGCTTAGTAGTATTAGATTCGGTTGAATTTGATATTGGTAGTAAAAACGAAACCTACTCTGATGCTATTAATAAAACCAGTATTGATAGAGGGTTATTAAATTCGTTTGGGTCAGCATTGGTGGTACGTACATCGGGCTATGCTAATTTTGCAACTAGGATTATACCTTGTGGCAAAGGTAAAATTACAGCAGTTGTTAGCCAATACAATGGCACCATTCAATTAATTATTAGAGATGTAAACGAAGTTGTGTTTGCATCAGGCCCTTGCCCATACTTAGCCAAAAATTTTGAAGATATAAGTATAACAAGCAAAGGTTGGACTAATTACAATGTAACGGGTAATATTAATTGGGTAATAGGCACAATTGGTGGCAATTACGGTAATATTTCAAATTATGTAAACAGTACTAAATATTTATGCGAAACATGGTTAATATCGCCAGCTATTGATTTAACGGCATCAACCAACCCTGTTTTAAGTTTTAAAACAGCGGTTAATTATACAGGGCCAGTATTAGAAACATATATTTTAACTAATTATACTGGCGGAAACCCTACAGCAGCAATTACTGCTACATTAAGCCCTGCTTTATCTTCAGGTGGCTTTGCTTGGGTACAGTCGGGTAATTTACCCTTAAGCGCTTATAAAACCAGTGGTGTGCGCGTTGCTTTTAAATATAGTGGCACTGCTAGTGCTGGTAGCACTTGGGAAATTGATAATATTGGAATTATAGAAAATTAATTTTTCGTAATTAATTCTTAATCTTATAATAAAAGCCGTTTTAATAAATAAACGGCTTTTGTTTTTTTATTAAAAATTAATTAATACATTAGCCTTCATTATTTTTTTCTGAAAAACTTTAAAACAATATCTGTATCATTTTTTGCTTTACTTTTAGTAATGTCAACTGTGTTTTTTGTCTCATCATGTGGAGAAAAAAACAAAGCTGGTGGTAACGAAGAAGGGGTTATAGAATTTGATACCAAAGGCTGTGATGATAAACACCCCCTTTATGGTTTAGCTCCCAGCTCTGCTACCTTAAAATTTAAAAAAGAAAAGTTTATAATTGAAATGAGTACCATGGGTATGTTTAATACCACTATTATAGGCGATACCAAAGCAAAAACAGTAGCTCAAACGGTAAAGTTTATGGATATTAAGCAGGCCTGTATTGAAAATGAAAAAGATATTATAGCCGATAATTCAGATTACGAACTAAAAATTGAAGAAACTAAAGAAACCAAAACTATTGCCAAACTAAAATGTTATAAATTAAATGTAACTATGGCTAAAAACCCAGCCATTAAATTTGTGGCTTGGTATACTAAAGAGTTAGGCATGGAAGATTGTAATTTCTTA
>JAYTRS010000035.1:0-2351 GCA_043746065.1 Bacteroidota bacterium
CTTTATCTAAATAATGCACTAAAACATGCTTGTTTTGGCTTTTACTGATGTTATTTTGTAGCGAGTATACATTTAGTTCACTATGTTTATTTACATCAATAGCGGCATCGTAAATGTTTGCTTTAATTTTTGTAAGTTGAACATTTAAAGCATTTGAATTTTCGTGTTCTGTAACTTGGTTATCTTTCCATTGGCTGTGCAATAAATATACACCTGTGCTATATTCTTTACGTGGCCCAGCAATTGTAACCCTAACATATATAGGGGCTAAGCCCTTTTTATTTGTATTTTTTGTTAAATGATAAAATAAAATTTTCATAGAGTTTATAAGCATAAGTGCGGTTTAAATTTATTGGCCACCGAAAAGATAATTAATAAGCCACCTAATTGGACACCGATATACTGCCCTTTTTTAAAATTTGATTGATTATAAGAATTATTAGAAAGCAAAAAAGCCCAGTAAATACTGGGCTTTGATGGTTTTTGCACTATTAACAAGCTCCCTCTCCTGGGCTCGAACCAGGGACCCCATGATTAACAGTCATGTGCTCTAACCAACTGAGCTAAGAAGGAATGTTTTTTCTTATTGGGACGGCAAATTTAATACACTTTTTAGAATAAAACAATATCTTTACGCAAAAAATTAAAAATAATTTATTATGAGCTTATTAGTTGTTGGTACAGTTGCCTTTGATGCTATTGAAACCCCTTTCGGTAAAACCGATAAAATTGTTGGCGGAGCAGCCTCTTACATATCTTTAGCTGCTTCCTATTTTCACAGTGATATTGAACTTGTTTCGGTTGTGGGTGATGATTTCCCTCAAGATTTTTTAAATATATTAAAAGGTCAAGGTGTAAAATTAGAAGGTTTGCAAATTAAAAAAGGTGAAAAATCGTTTTTTTGGAGCGGTAAATACCATAATGATTTAAATACCCGTGATACCTTAGATACACAACTTAATGTGTTAGAAAATTTTGACCCCATTGTGCCCGAAAGTGCTAAACAACCCGATTTTTTAATGCTTGGCAATTTAGTGCCAGCTGTGCAACAAAAAGTAATTACTCAATTAACCAAACGCCCAAAACTAATAGTATTAGATACTATGAACTTTTGGATGGACATAGCGATGGACGAACTTAAAAAAACCATTGCTATGATTGATGTTTTAACTATTAACGATAGCGAAGCTCGCCAACTATCGGGAGAATATAGCTTGGTAAAAGCAGCCCAAAAAATATTAGCCATGGGGCCCACCACTTTAGTAATTAAAAAAGGGGAACACGGTGCTTTATTGTTCAATAAAGATGAAGTGTTTTTTGCCCCTGCCCTACCCTTAGAAGAAGTGTTTGACCCTACAGGTGCTGGCGATAGCTTTGCAGGTGGCTTTATTGGTTATTTAGCAAAAACTAAAGATATTAGCTTTGAAAACATGAAACGTGCCATTATTTTTGGAAGTGCCATGGCAAGTTTTACAGTTGAAAAGTTTGGAACCGAGCGCTTAATAGGTCTTTCTGCAAAAGATATAGAGAATAGAGTACAAGAATTTGTTGATTTAGTACAATTTGACATTTCTTAAGAGTTTTTAAAGCTTTTTTTTACAATTTTTATACTAAATTTATCTTTTTTACGTTACAAGTATTAAATGTTAATTAAACGTGGTTTATATTTTTTGGGCTTAGTCCTAATTTTGGTTTCGTGTAGCACCAAACGCAACACCTTTGTGAGCCGAAATTACCATAATATAACAGCACGTTATAATGGCTACTATTACTCAAACTTAAATATTGACGAGGGAATATATAAAATAGAAAAAGCCAATAAAGATAATTTTGATAAAATTTTACCCGTTTACATCTATCCAACTAGCGAAAAAGCAAAATCAACTTTTCCTGAATTTGATAAAGCCATCAAAAAATCGTCGTTTTGCATACAGCGCCACACTATAAAAGATAAAAAGGGTAACGAAGCTCCCACAGCTGGTAAATGGATTGATAATAACTGGATAAACATAGGCGTATCATCATTTTATAAGCGCGAATTTTTTACGGGTTTAGAAAACTTTGAATACGTTGCCCGCACCTATACCAAAAGTAAAGATAAGTATACTGCTATGATTTGGATAGCAAAAACTAATAACGAAATTGGAGCCGTTAGCGCATCTGAACAAATTTTAAGTTTATTAAAAAACGAAAAAAAATTACCAAAATCGGTTCGTAGAGAATTACCCGTTGTAGAAGCTGATTACTACACCCGCCGAGGGCAAAATACTGAAGCTGCCACAAAATTAATGGAAGCCCTTCGCATGAGCAATCCTATTACGGGTATTAAACGCAGTAAAAGAGCTCGTTAC
>JAYTRS010000036.1:0-2350 GCA_043746065.1 Bacteroidota bacterium
GTAGGCTATTTTAAAGCCAAAAGCTGGTATAACGACTACAAGTTAAAATCGCAAAACGAAAAAGCAGGAGAAGATAACAATACCAACATTGCTAATCAAATCCATGCCGAAAACAGAGCTACTTATACAGAAGATAACGTACAAATTGGGTTGTACCGACAAATAACAGACTACAAAAAAACAAAGGACGCTTACAGTAATGTAAGTAGTGGTAAAGATATGTTGGAAGATACCCGCAAGCATGTGAGTAGTGGTGCCTATCAACAAATCTTAAATATTTTGGGAATAAAAGGTGGAGCCATTCAAGCCCAATCACAAACATCTCAAGAAGTACAAAATCCTACCAAAAAATTCAGTTGGGTGGTTGCAAAAATAGACGCACGCATCCGTAAAAGTCCCAAAGCGGGTAGTGCGGTGTTTACTTTGCGTCCAAATATTATTGGTACGGCCAAAGCAAATACTGTTATCGGCATCGTTGATAAACTAACCTTGAATAAAAACAAAGGAAAATTATTTTATGACGATGAACACAGTACATTTTTTGTACCGGTATTTATTTTTAATAACCAAGATGCCCGAAAATATTATACGGCTTATGTGGCGGCATCTACTATAACTGTTTTTGAAAAACGACCTGATAAATTGCCTTTGTTTTTAATCAGCGAGGCAGCCTATACCCAAGCATACGCTACCTCAGGCATTGGGAATGCAGATATAGGCATCAATCCCAATAAACTTTTATAAAAAAAATAAACTTTCAAAATTCTGAACTATAAAAACTAATAAAAAAAATGCAAAGCAACTATATACAATCACTCAGCCTTATTCAAAAACAAAACTTAGCCGCCATTGTTACTGAAATGAAGCGTGTAGGAATTACTAATCTTTTTACACAAGCAGCTATTTTATCAGTAATAAGTAAAGAAAGTAATTTTGTGTGGCAATCGGAAAAAAGTTACAGTACGACTTCTAATGCCCGCATCCGTGAAATTTTTAAACCCTTAACCAAACTATCCGATGCACAATTAACCGTATTAAAAAATAACGATGTCCTGTTTTTTAATACCGTGTATGGTGGCAAATTTGGTAATGCGCCAAACGAAGGTTATTTGTACAGAGGGCGTGGACCAAACCAATTAACCTTTAAAGGCAACTATGGTAGTATAGGAAGGCGTATTGGCATTGATTTAGTAAAATATCCAGATTTATTGATAACCGATGCCAACGTAGCAGCAAAAGAGGTAGTCGATTATTTTGTGCGTGAATTTGCCAAAGCATCCAAACGAAACATTTTAAAAGATTATAATACCACTGGCTTAAACAATTTTACCAATCTCAATGACAGTTTAAAAGCTGTGTTTCAGGCAAACAGAGGTTGGGGCAAAAAAGGTGCAGATGCCACGGGCGGTTATGAAAAAGCCAAAGAACGCATTGAGGAATTTCACTCGGTGGTAGATACGCTCAAAGAACATAAAGGCTCGGTAGGTGGCGGTCTTTTTTTTTTACTCCTAATCATTCTCACAATCCTTAACAAAGACAAAATTTTTAAACCAAACAAAAACACTAACTACTAATCACTATTCCCTATTAACTAATAACTAAAAAAAAATGGAAACAAAAAACAAATTACAAGAGTTATGGTGCGCTATCAACAGCCTTTTATTTTTAAGTGCCCTTGTGCTATTAATCCTTAACCAAAAAGGCTGCGTGGGTATGCGCCATAGCCAAAAGATAGAAGAGGCAACAACTAAAAGCGATACCGTTACCAAATACATTTATAACGATAAATGGCATACCATTTATATTAAGGGCAAAGCAATACACGATAGTATTCCGTATGTTGTTCCCACGATTATAGATACAGCAAGTATTTTAAAACTGTTTTATACGCAGTACCATTACAGGGATAGTATTTGCGATACAAACTTAATCGGCATCAATACCTTTGATATAACAGAAAATAAACTAAAAGCGCATTCTTTTACCTATAAATTGTTACAGCCGCTTAAACAAACCACTATTACCAATTACATAGAAAAAAAACAAAAACCTGTTTTATTGTTTGGTGCTTCAGCCAACCTGCAACAAAAACAAATTATTGGATTAAGCCCGGAATGCTTGTACCTCAGTAAAAAACAAATGGGTTTTGGCTTAGGTTACGATGTATTGAATAATTCTTATTCTCTAAAAGTGTTATACCCTATTGGTTTAAAATAATGACAAAACAGATTTATAAAAATCATTTAGGTTCAAGCGAAGTTTTAAACTTTAAAAATTTAGCGACTTTATTGAAAGTAAATATTTCTAAACTTTCATTTAAGGAGTTAAGCGATTTTATCGAAAAATTATA
>JAYTRS010000037.1:0-2345 GCA_043746065.1 Bacteroidota bacterium
TCTTCTAATTCTTTTTCTGATAAATTATCAACGCCTTTTTTAAAACTCTGACGCACCGTTTTACGAAGTGCTTTTACTTTGTCGTTGTATTCATTATAAACCGGCCAAAATTTATCTGCTTCGTTAGTTGTTAATTCTAATTTTTTACCAATAAACGCTACGCGTAAAGCCTCTACTTTATCTCTATCGGTTTGTGCCACATAAACAACCGATTGCAAAAGCAAAAAAAGTAGTATAATTATTTTTATGTGGCGTTGCATGTTTTATAACTCGTCTAATAGTTCATCTGACGAAACAGATTTTAAACTACTATCTACATTTTCTTTATTATTATTATTATTGTTATTGTTGGCTGCGCCTGTTAAAGCAACCTTTTTCTCCAAATTTTCTTCTAATTTTTTTGTATTTACTATTTTGTAAAGATCTTCGGCCTCAATATTTTCTAAATGTTTGGCTTTTACCAAATCAACCTTATCAACGCAGGCTAAAGTGCCGCAATCTTTTACTTCGGCAATTTTAAAATAATTGTTGTAAGCCCAAAATCCCAAAGCTATAACTAAAAGCGCAGCTACCGAGTACCACGCCTTTTGGCTATACAAATTAATTACTTTTGTAGGTTTACTAGTTAATTGTTGTTTTAACTTTTCTTCAGTTTCAATAAAATAATTTTGGCTTACGGCAAAACTATTTTTTTTATTAAGCGAAGCAAGTATTTTATAATTTTTGAGTTCAGAAGGCACTTCGACTTCGCTCAGTGTAACAGAGGTGATGTCATCTTGAGCGGAATCGAAAGATGAATTCGAAATTTCAGCCCATTGGCTAATATATTGTAAAATATTTGTTTCAAAATAATTTTGAGGAACTACAAACGGATTATTTTTTTTACGAGAAACTAATTTCTCAAACGGAAATAATTCTAATTTTAATTCTGCTGAAATAAAATAATTTTTAGGAATAACAAAGCCACTTTTATTTTTATGTTTCAATAACTCAACATAATGTTTATGCTCTTCTTCCCACTCTATTTTATTAAAAATACTTACCGCCGATTTTTTAAAATAGCCCTCGGGCAAACCAAAGTTGGCTTGCTCGTTATTTAGGTTGTTATTTTTAAAATTATCGTTCATTTTTATATAGATGCGGGTTTAGGCTTAAAGTTTAACTGGCTACTAAAAATTCTTCTATTTTTTTTGCGGCAATGTGGTAACTGGCCTTTAGCGCTCCCACCGATGTGCCAAGTATTTCGCTCATTTGTTCGTAAGGTGTTTCGTCGTAATAGCGCATATTAAACACCAAACGCTGTTTTTCGGGCAGGGTTAAAATGGCTTGTTGTAGTTTTAATTCTATTTCATCGCCTTTAAAATAGGTATCACTCTCTAAACTTTTACTTAAACTGTACTCAATAGGGTGTAACGAAGTGGTATTTTGTTTTTGTTTTTGGCGAAGCAACGTTAAGGCTTCGTTTGTAGCAATGCGGTACATCCAAGTGTATAGTTGACTTTCTTCTTTAAAATTAGTTAAGCCCTTCCAAATTTTAATAAAGGTGTTTTGTAGCACATCATCGGCATCATCGTGCCCAATTACAATTTTTCTGATATGCCAATACAAACGCTGTTGGTAGTTAGTAATTATATGCCCCAGCGCTGCATTACGCGTTTTTTCGTCTTTAAACAACAGTAATATGTCAGCATCGCTTACCTTAGTCACAATTTTTTAGATTTTAGATGTAAAAATAAGCCAAAGGTTTAATTAAAAAAATAATATTTTGGGCGTGCCGCACCGCAAAGGGCAGGCGGTGCGTCGGGCTGTTTGCTACAAGTCCTCGCCCTTCGTTCCTCAGGGCTGTGGGCTTTTCGCTACCATCCCTCACGCAAAACCATAACTAATTCTACAAAATTTTAATTTCTCTAAAAAATTGTATATTTGATTAAATGACAATCAAAAAAATAGTCTTTTTAACTTTACTTTTTGTAGTTCATAATTCGTACTGTCAGGATTCAATTAAAAAAAAATCTCCTCATTTTTTAATTGAAATTGGGATTTCTGAGAATGTTCCTTTTAAAAGTAGTTATAATGAGACCTATGGTACTAAAGGTAGCTTAGGTTACTATTCATCTTATCAATATCATAATTACTTAACAGCAGGTTATTTTGCTTCTTTTGGATACCAAATTAAATTAAATAGAAGTCTATTTATTTTACCAATTCTATCTTATTATTTTATGCAAGAGAAATATATAAAAATTGGAGAAACCCAATGTCCTACTTGCGATTTAATTTATTCTCCCGGAATGAATGGACTTTTGATTTCACAAAATATATTTCATTCAGTAACATTATCATCA
>JAYTRS010000038.1:0-7413 GCA_043746065.1 Bacteroidota bacterium
CTGGGCTACCAGCTAATAATTGTGCTAAAGCTTTGTTATGGCCTTTGTAATCGCCAAAGTCACTCACCGCATCAGCATACTTACCGTTACGTACATCTAAAATACCCATGTTGTATTTTGTTTCGGCTGCACCACCTGCTTTTTTGTATAAATCCATTGCAGCAACACGGTTACCATTTTTTGCTTCAATAATACCTAAATTGTTAGCTACAGCTTGTTGGCCAGCACTTGCTTTTTCGGCACGTTTAAATGCGTCACCTGCTTCGGTAACTTTGTTTTGTAATAATAAAGCTACACCTAAGTTGTTAGCGCTTCTCCAATCTGTAGCGTATTGTTTTTCGGCAGCTTGGTAAACTTGTACTTTTGTATTCACATCGTTAGTTAAAGTAGCGCCATATAATAACTCTTCAATAGATAAGCTATCAGGGTTGCTCGTCATTAACTTAGTAATTTGCTCATCTGTACGCGATTTTTTATCAACGTTTACAGTAATTTCGCTACGGCGTAATTTTGGTAAAACTTTATCAGCTAATTCAGTATAAGTTTTTGATAAGTTTTTAATTTCTTTACGACGTTGTTCTGGGTCGCTGTACATGGTTAATACACGTAAAATTAAATCTTTATCAGCCATAGTACTCGCTTCCATTAATGATTTAAAGCCTTCCCAATCTTCTTTAGTAGTACCAACAGCGTATTGCTCTTTAGTTTTACCAAAGGTGTTTTCTTTATTTTTATTTTTGTTAAACTCGCTCATAATAGCTGTAGAACCTGATTTTGCACGGTCTTTAGCTAAATTCTCATTCTTATCCGTTTCTCCATCTGGCGAAGCGTAAGCCGAAACACCAATACCTTTAAATTCGTACCAAGGTGAGTTAATGTTTTTAGTAATAAAATCGTTAAAGGTTTTTGCTTCTTCTGATTTTAATTCGGCTGGGCGAACAGTTGAGTTGTTTATTGTATAGTATATGTGCGTAGATAAATTTGCAGGTGTAATTTTTACAAATGCATCTTTTGCCATAATTCCTTTTTCGTCGTTACGAACTAATAATGAAGTAACAAGCGTAGCATCGGCTAACTCTACTGGTGTAAATTTTTTCTCTTTCTTTTTAACAGAACCAACGCCGCTTAAATAAACCTTAGCATTGCGCATACTTGGCTCATAAGCAAATTTTTCAGATGTATAGTTAAACGAACCACCACTTGAGTAACCAATTTTTTGGCCACTACCTGTTGCTTTTTCGCCTACTAAAACTATAGGCTTTAACATTTTTTCAGTTCCGTTAACGCCTTTAACACTAGGGGTTAAGGTTAAAGTTACTTTTTTAGCAAATAACTTTGGGTTAAATTTGCCACTAACGCTAAATTGAATGCTGTCTCCAATCATTTCAATAGGGTTAGGCGACACAGTATATTTAATGTCTTTTTGTTTTTTAATCATTTTACCTAATCCATCGCAGCTTGTTAAAATAACAGCTACCGATAATCCGGCTCCAATTGTGCGTAAAAATTTTGAATTCATCTTTAAGTTTTTATTAATAAGGTATCAAAAGTAAAAAAATTATTTATAATACAAAGTTTTTATTTTTAAAAACCTATTTATTTTATTTAAGTGGTAAAATAGTGGGGTTAAAATAGCTTGCTAGTCGTAGGCTATAGCATTGTTGGTAGCGAATATAAAAAAATACCTATTTTTGCTTTTTTTAAATATGTAATTATGGCCATTAAACCCGAAGATTTTTTTAAGAACGTTATTTCGCATTGTAAAGAGTATGGTTATATTTTTCAGAGTAGCGAAATTTACGACGGTTTAAGCGCCGTGTACGATTATGGCCAAAATGGTGCCGAATTAAAGAAAAACATTCGCGAGTATTGGTGGAAAGCCATGGTGCAACTGAATGATAACATTGTTGGCATTGATGCCAGTATTTTTATGCACCCCACCACTTGGAAAGCAAGCGGACACGTAGATGCCTTCAACGACCCTTTAATTGATAATAAAGATAGTAAAAAACGTTACCGCGCCGATGTGTTAGTTGAAGAACATGTTACTAAAATAGAGGATAAAATTGAAAAAGAGGTTGATAAGGCTAAAAAACGTTTCGAAGGTTTTGATGAAGCTATGTTTAGGAGTACCAACGCTCGCATTTTAGAATATCAAACTAAAATAAACGATATTAATAATCGCTTTAAAACCGCTTTAAATGCTGGCGATTTAGCCGAAGTAAAACAACTTATTGTTGATTTAGAAATTGTATGCCCCGTAAGTGGTACTAAAAACTGGACAGATGTGCGCCAATTTAACTTAATGTTTAGCACTAGCACTGGTGCAGTAACCGACGAAAGCAATATCATTTATCTTCGCCCCGAAACCGCACAAGGTATTTTTGTAAACTACCTCAACGTGCAAAAAACAGGGCGTATGAAGTTGCCCTTTGGCATTGCCCAAACAGGCAAAGCGTTTAGAAACGAAATTGTAGCGCGCCAATTTATTTTTCGCATGCGTGAGTTTGAACAAATGGAAATGCAGTTTTTTGTAAAGCCAGGCACCGAAATGCAGTATTACGAAGAGTGGAAAACAAAACGACTGAACTGGCATTTAAGTTTGGGCTTGGGTAAGGAGCATTATAAATTTCACGATCATTTAAAACTAGCGCATTATGCCAATGCAGCTTGCGATATTGAATTTCAGTTTCCGTTCGGATTTAAGGAATTAGAAGGCATACATAGCCGTACCGATTATGATTTAAAACAACACGAACAATTTAGCGGTAAAAAATTACAATATTTTGATGTTGAGAAAAACGAAAGTTATGTGCCTTATGTGGTAGAAACCAGCGTAGGCTTGGATAGATTATTTTTATCTATTTTATCATCGGCCTTAAAAGAAGAAACGCTTGAAGGTGGCGAAACCCGCACTGTTTTGAGTTTGCCCCCTGCTTTAGCGCCTATAAAAGTAGCGGTGTTTCCATTGGTTAAAAAAGATGGTTTACCCGAATTGGCCGAAAAAATAATTAACGCTTTAAAATTTGATTTTAACGTTACTTACGATGAGAAAGATACTGTTGGTAAACGTTACCGTAGGCAAGATGCCATTGGCACGCCGTATTGTGTAACCGTAGATCATCAAAGTTTAGAAGATAATACCGTTACCATTCGCAATAGAGATACCATGTTGCAAGAGCGTATTAATATTACAGCTCTTTACACTTTTTTAGAGGAGCGGGTGAGTATTAAAAGTTTACTAAAGAGCTTGTAACGTTAAAAGTTACCTAACTTTTCTTTTTTAAATAATTTGCGGTAGCTGTTATAAATAAACTTTAATGTTTTTTGCTGGTTGGGGTAATGGCTATACCATTTGGGTGGTAGGTTTATTAAGTCGTTAAATTGATGGCTGGTAATGGCTAATTTTTTATTAATAACCTCCGTGTCGGTTTTATAATTTTGTTGGCTATAAGGCAACGTTTCTAATAATTTTAAAGCGTGTTGGCGGCTTAATTCGCCTGTGCAAATTTGGGTTGAAAACGTGGCTCGCCTATAATCAATACCAAATTTTTTATATAAATAATACGATTGAATAAATTTTGTGTAAATAGATTCGTGATGTTTAGTGCCATAGCATTGCCAATTAAACTCTTTTTTTAATTCATCAATTACATTATTTCTAATGTAAGGCACATAATTTAAAATATAAATTATTTTAATTTTTTTAATGAGTTTATAATATATTTCGGTAGTAAAGCCAAAAAACGGAAAGGTTTTAACACTTCCTGTTCCAAATGTTTTTAATATATAATTAAAGTATTTTTTGTCTTTTGCATCGTAATGCCAATGTTTGGGTAATATGCCTTCGGCGGCTAAATTACCCCCACTAATAATATGTTTTACGTTATATTTATTTGCTACTATGTGCAGTGCTGCCAAAAGTGCTATATCTGTTGGGGTTTCGGCTTCGGGGGTACTGGCTTTTAAAAAAGCTAATTGTATGTTTTTAAACTCTTCCCAATCCAATACATAACTTTCGTAATCTATATTTAATGTTTGCGTTATGTTTTTAATGTTTAAAATAGATTGTTCTGAATTCCAACCATTATCTACATGCACACCTAAAACTCTTAAACCGTTTTTTTTACAAATGCTTGCCACATAGCTACTATCCACACCGCCGCTTAATCCAACAATGCAATCGTATTTTTTGCCTTTACCAGCCTGCTTTATTTTAGAAATTACTTGCTTAAATACAACATCGCTTTTTGCACCTTGATAATTGTGTTGAATGCGCTTGGTTAAATACTCTACACAATGGCTGCACTCACCCTTATGGTTAAATGTAATGGCGGGATCGGATGTATCCATCACACACCTAGTGCAAATTTGATATGTTTTTTTACCGTTCAAACTCATTTTAAACCATTAAAATTTAGTGTTTTAATAGAAAAGTAATTAGGGTAATATTTATTACATAAAATAAAAAATTCGGTAAACGGTACTATTTAACCTGCGAGTAGCATTAATTTGATGTTTGTAATAATTTATGACTTGTTTTTAACTATAATTAAACATAAAAACTACCTTTGGGCATGCGTTTTTTAGTGCTATTAATAGTAATACTTTTTTATTCGTGTAAAAAAAAGGTAACGCCTAAGTGCGATGGTACAACATCTATTTACAATTCAAACATTAAAACTATTATAAATAATTCGTGCACAAGTAGTAATTGTCACCCTAATTATTCTACTTACAGTGGCATTAAAAGTATTTTAAACAGTGGGTCTTTTAAAACCCAAGTTATTTCAAATAAAACAATGCCCAAGGGCAGTTCATTATCAACCGATCAATTAAACAAAATACAATGTTGGGTAGACGCAGGTTACCCTGAAAACTAAAAATAAAAAATATGGAATATAGAAGATTAGGAAAATCGGGATTACAAGTAAGCGTATTAAGTTTTGGCAGTTGGGTTACCTTTGGTAAACAAATTGGCGATAACACCGCCGAACAATTAATGACCATTGCTTACGATAACGGCGTTAATTTTTTTGATAATGCCGAAGTATATGCCCGCGGTAAATCAGAAACCGTAATGGGCGAAATTTTAAAAAAGAAAGGTTGGAGCCGCAGCTCGTATTGCCTTAGTAGCAAAGTTTATTTTGGTTACGAAGATGGAAAACCCAACCAAACTGGCCTATCGCGTAAACATATTATTGAAGGTTGTAACGCAGCCCTACAGCGTTTACAAGTAGATTATGTTGACTTATTTTATTGCCACCGACCCGATAAAAATACCCCCATTGAAGAAACCGTTTTAGCAATGAATACCTTAATACAACAAGGTAAAATTTTATATTGGGGTACTAGCGAGTGGGCAAACGACGAAATTATGCAAGCCTTTGTATTTGCCGAACGCAACCGTTTAATTGGCCCCACCATGGAGCAGCCACAATACAATATGTTTGAACGTACCAAATTAGAAAAAGATTATTTATTACTGTTTAGAGATTTTGGCTTAGGCACTACTATTTGGAGCCCCCTAGCCAGTGGCTTATTAACAGGCAAGTATGCCGATGATATGCCAACCGATAACCGCTTACATATTGAGGGTATGGATTGGTTAAAAGAGCGCACCCTAGGCGATGAAACACGTATTGAAAAAACTAAACAATTAAACAGTTTAGCTAAAGAGTTAGGCACAAGCCTTTCAAAACTAGCAATAGCTTGGTGTGTAAAAAACCCAAATGTAAGTACAGCTATTTTAGGCGCCAGTAAACCCGAGCAGTTAACCGAAACCATTACAGCCCTAGAAGTATTGCCTTTGTTAACAACAGAGGTAGTTGAAAAAATAGAATCTATTTTACAAAATAAACCAGTGTTGCCGTTGTTTTAATTAAAAGTTTAAACAGCTATTAATAAATAACAATTTTTTTAGTTGCCGTTTGGTTATTTTTAATAATTGATATTAAATATATGCCAGCTTTTAAAAGTTTACAATCAAACTCAACACTATTTTTATCTTTATAAAAAGGTAATTCAATAGTTTTACCCAAAACATCGGCAATAGTAATGGTTATATTTTCTATATCATTACCAGTAAGTTTAAACTTATTGTGTGCTGGGTTAGGATAAACATTAATGCTAGCCGCAAGTTCGTTTTCTTTAATAGCTAAGGTTGTTGGCGTTGTAAAACTATACTCAAATCGGTTTCCAAAATCGGGTTGAAACGTTTTTAGTATTGTTCCCGAAGCATCTTTTAATCTCACAAAACCGGTGCCTTGTGATGTATTTGCCCACCATTGTACGCCATCTTCTCCAGCATCTTCAACAATTAATTTATAACAACCATTTAGCACATAACTATCGGCATAAATAGTATTGGCAGTTGTTAAGGCACTAGCGCCCGCTACAATGTTTCCGTTATCATCAACAATTTTATAAGTGTTTTCAGTAGGATTATTGTTTGTTTTAAACTCTACTGTAAGCGAGCCTGTAACAACATCGGGTAAAATAAAGGGCGAATTATATTTGTTGTTATATAAATATTGGTCGGTTATATTATTTGCTGTTTTTAACTCTACATTAAAACTATTATTTGTAGTTTGTACGCCACTTTGCCATAATGTTGTAATTGGTAACACTACCCGTGTGGTATCCATAAAGGCTAAATTACCTGTCCAATTATAGGTTTGCTTAACACTTGAGTTATTTAACCAATAATCTATTTGCACATTAGTTAAATTACTTGAGCCTGTGTTTTGTATTAAAATTATTGGGTTTGAACAAATAGGGTTAAATTTTGAATACACAACTTTGTTACTTGGCATTAGCACATCTTTTAAACTAACATCTGTAGTAAAATTAGCGCCACCATAGCTTATTAATTGGTGGGCGGCAATGTACCTATAATCGCCAGCGGCAACTTGTGGGGTTGAACAATTATAATCTAATGTTACTGTTGCGCCTGGTGTAACATAAGGTGTAATATCGTTTTGTTTTAGTAAAGAGGCTTGGCCTGGGCACCAACCTTGTCGAGGGTAAATCCAAGTGCCACCTTGCGCTATAATTGGGTTAGATGAACACGTTTGAGTAATTTGCCACGCAAATTCGTTAGTGCCACCATTTATATTAAAGTAATGGTTAACGTTGCCTCCATTTTGCCCAAACTCACCCTCGCTACCGTGCCCAGTAATAGTAGAGCGCACTTTAAATGCTTGTGCGTTATTTAATAAAGGTACATTTAAGGGTTCAAATCGGGTATCGTTATTAATGCTTGCAATGCCTGCTTGCCCCTGCCTAACAGCACCTTGCCATAGTTGGTTAAACTCTAAAACAGTACGAGGAGGTGTGCCCACAATAAACCAAAATTCAATATCCATTTGTTCTTGATATTCTCCACCTAAACTCATTAAAAAACGTTTTGGG
>JAYTRS010000039.1:0-7398 GCA_043746065.1 Bacteroidota bacterium
GATAGATTAGCAAAAGAAAAGGCCGACGCAGATGCCAAAGCAAAACTAGAAGCTGATAAATTAAATAAAGATAAAGCCGCTGCCGATGCCAAGGCAAAAGCTGATAAAGAATTAGCCGATAAATTAGCAAAAGATAAAGCCGATGCTGAAGCAAAAAAACAAAAGGAAATTAAAGATAACAACAAAGGCACTATTAACCCGGTGCTTGGAGCTGAGTCTAAGTATAAAGAAGCTGTTAAAAATGCCGACGGTTTATTTGGCACAAAACGCTACCGCGATGCTAAAAAATATTATGAAGAAGCCCTTACTTACAAGGGTGGAGATGCTTATGCAAAAGGAAAACTTATTGATTGCGAAAAACTTTTAAATGCAGATAATAGCCAAAATATTGACGAAAGAATGAAACAACTTTTAGCAAAATACGGCCCTGGAGTTACCGAAGAAACCATCACTGGCCCAGGTGTTGTTATTATGCAACGAGTTGTTGTAAAAGATAATTACGCCACCGTTTACCAAAAAAAAATATTTAGTTGGGGAGGCATTTCTTACTTTAGAGACGGCGGTGCAATTACCGAAAGTACATTTGAGATAGAAACTAAACCTTAAAAATTTATGTCTGTAGTGCCCGCCTTTATGGCCGAAGAAATTTTTTGTTGTGTTTGTTCTAATACTAATTCTAAAAATTTTTCGCTTAAATATCAAAAACAAAACTTTGCAGTTGTAACATGCAATACATGTTCGCACAATTTTATACCACATTATTACCGTAAACAAATACAATATACACAGTATAAAAATGCCGATGTTACAGCAGCAGTAAGAGCTGGAAATAATTGGGTAAAAATTCAACGTCACAAATTGCGGTTTAAGTTTATAAAAAAATTTATTAAAAGTGGTAAGTTGTTTGATTTAGGCGCCGGTTGGGGGCATTTTATGTTGGCGGGTAAAGAATTGGGCTACGATGTTTATGGAGTAGAAATTTCGGAACAACCCTATTTGTATTGCGTAAATGATTTAAAATTACCAGTTGATCACATTGATTTTTTTGAAATGAACGAATCAAAAAAATTTGACATCATAACAATGTGGGATGTGTTAGAACATATTGATAAAGCCGACCCTTTTTTACAAAAATGCAATAAGCTTACAAATACAGGCGGATACTTGTTTTTACAGGTACCACAAATAGACAGTTACTTTGCTAAAAAACATAAAAATAATTGGAAAATGATGGGCCTAGACCATGTAAATTATTTTAGTAAAAAAACCATTACACAAATTTTAGAAAAAAACGGTTATCAAGTTTTAAAAATAAAATCATCGTTTGAAATAAAATTATTTATTATGTACACGCTTTTACCATTTTTTAAAAAATTTAAAAGTCCTAATAAACAAACTACTATTGAGGCTAACAAAACTATTAATGCCGCAGAGCGCCAACAGTATTTTAATAAATTTACAAGTAAACCAATGTGGCAATTAAAATTGGCGGTATTTATACATAACTGTATTTACAATACCCTTTCGTTTTTAAACATTGGCGAAGAAATGATGGTAGTAGCAAAAAAAATTAAGGAGTAAAAAATTATCGCTTGTTAGCTTCTTTTAAATAGCGTTCAATAGCACCCGACATGCTTGGGTTTTGTGGGTTTGGCGCAAAAATATCTAATCTAAAGCCTAATTCTTTTAGTTTAAGTGCAGCCGTATGGCCAAAGGCGGCAATTCGCGTCCCACCTTGTTTAAAGTTTGGGAAGTTATGTTTTAGGGATTTAATTCCTGCAGGCGTAAAAAACACTAATAAATCAAATTGATTTAAGCTTTTCATATCGCTAACATCGGCACTAACCGTTTTATAGAATACACCTTTTGTATATGTAATTTTTAACTCGTCTAAAAGTTCTACAATTTGTTCTTTGTGTACGTCGCTCACAGGCAGTAAAAATTTTTCGTCTTTATTTTTTCTAATAACATCCACTAAATCTAGCATGGTGCCATGCCCAAAAAATATTTTACGTTTACGGTATTGAATGTATTTTTGAAGGTAATACGCTGTTTGTTCGTTTATACAAAAAAACTTCATACTATCAGGTACAGTAACACGCATTTCATCACACATTCTGAAATAATGAACTACAGATAATCTGCTGGTTAAAATTACGGCACCGTGGGCTAAAATATCTATACGTTGTAGTCTAAAATCTTGTGATGATAAGCCCTCTATTTTAATAAACTGCCTAAAATTTACATTTAAGTTGTGTTTTTTAGCTAAATCTAAGTAAGGATTTTTATCGGTTTCTTGAGGCTTTGGTTGCGAAACCAACAATGTTTTAATTTTATTTTTAGGATAATTACTTACATCTATTTTAGGAGGTGGCGCAATTGTAATTATTGTTTTTTTAGAAGATTTACGAGTGCGCTTTGCAGGTATAACTTTAATTATATCTTCTTTTTTTTCAGTATTTGTAATTACCTTTTTTTCTTTAACTATGGCAATTTTTTTAGCTTTTACTAAAGGCGCTTTAACAACAACGGTAGGTTTAGTTTTTACAATAGTTTTTTTAGGATTAACTATTGGCTTTTTTTTAGCGATGACTTTTTTAAGGGTGTTTTTTTTACTTAAACTTTTTAAGGCAGCGGGTTTATTTTTAGCTTTTGTTAAAACTGTTTTTTTAATCTTTTTAGCAGAAGTTTTGATAATTTTTTTTACGTTTTTTTTATTTTTGGCGCTTAAACTTTTTAAAGCTATTACTTTTTTTTTAGTCAAAGTTTTTTTTGCTGACATTAATTTTGTGTATTAAAATGTTTCTACTATTAATTTTGTCAGTACTAAAACTGGCAAAAGTTCCAAAGTGCAAAGGTAGGTAAATGTTTGTAATATTCCTATTCTTTCTTCTACTATGCTAAATACCACACCTCTAAACCATTTTAATAGTACCGAAACAGCGATAATAATTACGGCAGCAGATAAAAAAAACAAGGTGTTAATTTTACTAAATTCAGCTAAAACAATAAATGGAAAAATAAATAAACCAAATGTTTGATTAATAATAAACGAATAATAACTGTATTGATGTATGGCACTTTTGGTACCCGTAAAAAGTATTAAAAGTTTATTGGCAATTATTTTTGTGAAAATAAGCGCAAAAACAATACAAAAAACAACTAAAAACTGTAGTAGATGCGATGATTCTACTAATATTAATTTATAAATAGTGTTTAATTTATAGATTAAAAACGAAACATTTAGCCCAAATAATATGGCTAAAATAACGGAATAAAACTTATATGGGTTATAATCTTCGCGCTGAAGCTGTTGCCACGCTTGAATATTAAACGAAGATTGAATTATTTTTACAACTTTAGTAAACGATGTTATTTTTATAAAAACAATTAAGACAAAACAAACTAATAAATAAATTGAAGGCCAAATTAATTCGAAATTATTTTTTAAATGAGGAGTAAAATCATTTACTGGTAATAGATGATTATTAAATATATGTGCATTTAAAAAGCAAATCACTTTAGATTACAATGCAAATGTTCGCGAAATACTAAATCCAAATTTTACCTGCCCATGCCCCCAACTATTATTGGTATAAGGAATGTAATTGTTTTCAATTAAGCCACTAGCATTGGTAAAAAACAAACTAAAAACGTGGCCACCGGTTTCTATTTCAAAACCTAATGAAAGTGGGCTAAACACAGTAGGATTGTTTTGGTAAAATGGTGCAAAATTGTAATAATAATCACCAATAAAGCTAAGACGTTTGTTTAGTTTAATTCTACCACCAAAACCCAAGGCAAAAAACCCATTTACATCTGCAGCATTGTTTTTTGTATTTACGTTTTCTATAATAAAATTGCGATGCATATAGCTTGGCAATACTTCTAACGAAAGCCATTTACTTATTTTGCTTGCAATAATTAATTGTCCAAAATAATTTACACGGTGTGCTTCTTTGGTTGAAAAATCTTTTGTTATACCTTCGTATATTTTTGCAGTGGGCTTGTGTGTGTAACCCATGCTTCCAAAAAATGCTACTGAAACAGGAATGCTAAATGTATTTGTTTGATTTAAAAACCGCCATTTAACTGAACCATCAACAAGGCTATTCATTCGGCTACGTCCAAAACCTACCGAAAGATTATCTGTAATGCCATAACCAAAACTGTTTCTAATATCACTAGCATTATCAAAGCCAAAAGAACCTTGTGCGGCATTATTAAGGGCGTTAGCTTGTGTATTATCATACACATTTCCAAATCGATGATCAATTCTATAATCTAAATGATGCTTTTTAACAGTTTCGATAGTTTGTGCGTTACCAATTTTTAAAGTTTTAAATGTGGCATAAACTTTTTTTGGTTTGGTATCTACTGGCCCTTCAACTAAGCTTAATAAATCATCTTGGGCAAAAAATGCAGTAGGTAAAAAAATAAATAGGGCAATGGTTTTGTTAAGTAATCTCATTATAAAAGTATTATTAATTAAGTTTTATTTTTTTACGTATGGCTCTAAAATACTTTTTACGTCAATATCAACTATTTCGGCAATACTTTGTACATATAAAGAAGGTACTTTTATTTTATAATCGGCTACTTTTATTTTAAACTTACAAGTAATTGTAATTTCATTACCTACTTTTTTAACAGTTCCTTCATAGGTTTCTTCTTTGGTTACGCCATGCATATCCATTTTGCCAGTTACGGTAACCTTTGTTTCGCCATCTTTTGCGTAATCAATTTTTTCGTTAATTTTTCCTTTAAATATGGCATTTGGAAATTTTTCAGTTTCCATGTAGTTTTCGTTAAAATGCTCTTCCATTAAAGCGTTTTTAAACTTAAAACTTAAAATGCTAATTTTAACTTGCAAATCATTAGTAGCGCCATTTAAAACAATAACAGCACCCTTACAAGTGGCATCAATATCTTCTAAAGGAGATTTTGAATAAAACGAAATGGCGGTAGCACCAGCTTTTGCAATAAAAACTTGTGCCTTTGCATTTATAAAAGCTAAAGACACACAAAGTGTAAGTACTAATTTTTTCATAAGTATAATTTTATATCAAAAATACTAAATTATATCTAAACCGCAATTGTTTAAAAATTTATCTATTAACCTAGGAAAAGCAAGTTTTTTTAATGCGCTAACAGAACACACTTTACTTGCTTTTTTATGAGATGATTTAAGGGTTATAATATAAAATTTGGTATATAAATGTTGGTGGCTTAGTATGTGTTTATATTCTATTGAGCTGTGTTTTACAGTAAAATTTAAGCCGCAAATTTTTAATAATTGAACTTGTTTTAAAATACTAAGTTCTGAGGTTTGTTTTTTGGTTTCAATTAAATAAAATTCGTATAACCCTTTCCAAATATCGTTTGTAGAGCGTTTGTTAATAATTACATTTTTGTTTTTATCAGTAATTATAAAATAATTTAAGTAACGATTTTTTATTTTTGCTTTTTTTTGTTTTACCGGAAGCGATGCAACTAACCCATTTGCAAAGGCAAAGCATTTTTTGTTAAAAACACAATTAGTACAGTTGGGGTTTACAGGTTTGCAATATTGCGAACCAAACTCCATAATAGCTTGATTATGTGTAGCGGCATTTTTTGTATCTAATAATTCAGTGGCTAATTGTTGAAACTGTTTTTTCCCCTGTCCCGAATCTATAGCCGTTTCAACACCAAACAATCTACTTAAAATGCGATATACATTTCCATCAACCACTGCATAGGGCAAATTATAAGCAAAACTGGCAACTGCTGCGGCAGTATAGTCGCCCACACCTTTTAGGTTTTTAATATCAGTATAATTTGTTGGAAAAATGCCATTATTATTTTGAACAATACTTTTAGCTGCGGCATGTAAATTTCGGGCACGCGAATAATAACCCAAACCTTGCCAATCTTTTAAAATTTCATCTTCAGTAGCGTTTGCTAAATGTTTTACCGTGGGGTAATTTTTTATAAATTTTAAATAATAATTTAACCCTTGCGCTACTTGCGTTTGTTGTAAAATAATTTCACTAAGCCAAATGTAATAGGCGTTGGTTTGGTTGCGCCAAGGCAAATCACGTTTATTAATGTTGTACCAAGCCGTTAATTGTTTTGTAAACCAAGGTTCCATTGTTTAATTATACCCTATTACTTCGCGTACCTCTTGTAATTTTTGATTGGCTAATTGACTTGCTTTTGCTTCGCCAATGGCCAATTCTTTTTCTAAAATAGAGGTATTATTCATTAAATAATCAAATTTAATACGAGGTTCTTTATATTGTTGTAAAATTAATTCAAATAGGGCTGTTTTTGCGTGCCCAAAACCAAAACCTCCGTTTAAATAATTGGTACGCATGGTTTCGGTTTCGGTAGTAGATGCCAATAATTTATAAATATTAAATACGTTACAGGTATCTGGGTTTTTAGGATCTTCCAGAGGTGTACTATCTGTAACAACACTTTGTACTACTTTTTTTAATTCCTTTTCGGGTAAAAAAATATTTATAAAATTATTGTACGATTTACTCATTTTTTGTCCGTCAATGCCTGGTACATTCATCACTCGGTTATCTACCATGGCTTCTGGTATTACAAAAACATCTTTACCCACTTTATAATTAAAGGCTTTTGCAATATCGGCAGCCATTTCTAGATGTTGAATTTGGTCTTTACCCACAGGCACTTGGTTAGCATCGTATAATAAAATATCGGCTGCCATTAATACGGGGTAGGTAAATAAACCGGCGTTAACATCACTTAACTTACTGCTTTTATCTTTATAAGAATGGGCATTAGCTAACATAGGAAAAGGCGTAAAACAATTTAAGTACCACGTTAATTCGGTTACTTGTGGCACACGACTTTGACGATAAAAAATGTTTTTTTCTGTATCAAAATTAAACGCTAACCAAGTAGCGGCAACAGCATTGGTACTTTGTTTTATAAAAGTGGCATCTTTAACAGAAGTGAGGGTATGTAAATCGGCAATAAAAAAAAGGCTTTCGTTATTTTTATTTTTACTTAACTCAATAGCAGGTAAAATAGCACCTAAAATATTACCAAGGTGAGGTACATTGGTGCTTTGAATACCAGTTAAAATTCGGCTCATACTTTAATTTTTATAATTTATTTTTGTAAAGTTAAAACAAATTAAATAATAAAAATTAAGTGTACAAATAAGGTTTTTAATTTAAATCAATTACATAGGTTTTGCCATTAATAGTAACGGAAGCCTTACCATCGCAAGCGCCGTTACCAAAATCAATGGTGCGGGTGGGTTTGCCACTTGGTGTATGCTCTATAGTTCCGCTTGTAAAATGTTTTCTACAAGCTAAAGCCATGTCTCTTATTAAAGGTTTTGTAATGTTAGATGTAAAACTACGACCATTACTATTG
>JAYTRS010000040.1:0-7394 GCA_043746065.1 Bacteroidota bacterium
CAATATTTTACCTTCGACAGAAATTAGTTTAGCCAAATTTATTTTTTTAGTTGAATTTAATATTATAAAATCACTTGCAGGATTCGGATAAATACTTAAAATTAAATCATTGCTATTAATTTGGGTTGATGCTATAGATGTAATAATACTCGAAACATTTATAGTGTAAATGCTTCTGCCAAAAGTACCAGCAATTAGCGTTGAATTATTATAGTTAAGTTGAATATCAAGAGTAGCAACATAAGGCATATTATTACCCAATCGTACCCAATTTGTACCACCATTTATTGTATAATATACACCTGCATCGTTCGCTATAAAAATCATATTCTCGTTACCTGGCATAATAACAATATCGTTCACAGCTAAAGCTGGTAAATCGCCCGAAATATTTGCCCAAGATGTTCCATTATTTAGGGATTTAAATACTAAAGGTGTATTATCATTTGCCCGGTAACCGCTACGTGTTACATATACAATTGAAGCATTGTTGGGTGATGGCATTACTTTCGTTACATAATAATTTATACCCGTAAAAGGTGTTATATCAGTCCACGAAGTACCACCATTTAATGTATTCCAAACTTTACCATCGGCAGTTCCTGCAAATAATTTTTGAGCATCAATTATAGATTGGTTAATTGTACTTATATTTTGAACCCTTAATGGGCTGGCAGGATTATGTAAATTTGGACTAATTGATGTATAGCTTCCATATGGTGCGCCCGTAATCTTCATTACATTTTGCCCCGCAAAAAATACAATACTTTGGCTGTGAGGCGAAATAAAATATGGTGTAAACCAATTATAATTTTGTCCAGGATCTTTTGATAGTGCCTGCCAATTGCCAGAAGGGTATGCATCGTCAAAAACAATATTGCCATTTTGTGTTTCAGTATAGACTAATAATGGGCTTTGGGCAAATTCTACTTTAAACCCATCACCCCCGTAAATGCGAGTAAATGTATTAATTGTTAATGCGTTACCATTCATGGTACCGTTGTCTTGCACGCCACCAGCATATTCGCCAAAATTATTTATATTTTCAGTAATTGAATAAAATTGATTGTTTGGTATGTTTTCGATATCTGTCCAGTTAGTTCCGCCATCAAATGTTCTGTATAAGCCGCCATCGGTACAATAAATAAAATCGGTTGATGAATTAAAATGTATATAATGTCCATCACCATGTACTATATAACTCGACCAAGGAGGAGTTAACATATTCCAATTTATTCCACCATCCGAACTATATTGTAAATCTACACCAGGCATATATAATAAATTTGCGTTAGTATCATCTACATAAATTTTACCAAAATACCAACCATAAGTACCATAGGCACTATTATTAAAAGTATTGTTTATCAAAATTTGAGTCCAACTCGTTCCTGAATTAGTTGATTTATAAAGATCAGGATTTGTGCCATTACTGGTTGAATAAAGTGCGTATAAAATGGTAGGGTTATTTTTGCAAATTGTAATACCAATGCGCTCATGTAATAATCCGTTTGGCAAACCACCAGCTAAAATTGCCCAAGTTTGTCCAAAATCTGTCGATTTATAAACATAAGTTTCAGTACCATTAAAAACACTTTTAGTTTGTGTGCGTAATCGAGTAAATGACGTGGCATAAACTATAGAAGGGTTAGTTGGATGCTGTACCATATCAATTATACCCGTACTATCATTTACAAGTAGTTCATTAGTAAACGATATTCCACTATTTATAGTTTTGTAAATGCCTCTATTATTATCTTTATTAAAAGGGTTACCCATGGTGCTTATTAATACTTCATTGGTATTTGCCGAGTTAAATTTTATACCAGATACTACATAAGTATTTGCTAAGCCAAGCGGCGCCCAAGTTAAGCCAGCATTGGTACTTTTATAAACGCCATTGCCTGTATACATAGTACCACTTATGTTTGCATCGCCCATTCCAATCCAAATTTCGTTTGCGTTAAAAGGGTTAATAGCTATTGCGCCAATAGCTTGGTAAGGTAAATTATCAGTAATTGCAAACCAATTTACACCATTATTTGTTGTTTTCCATAAACCACCATTTGCACTGCCAGCATATATTACCGCTGTATTTGTAGGATTAACAGCTATACAATTAAATCTTCCGCCAATATTACCAGGACCTTCTAATTGCCAAGAAATAGCATTACTCGTTTTGTTTAAATTATTTGTAATATATGTAGATTGTAAAGCGCTTTGGTAAGCATTAATATCAAAGGTTTTATTGGGATAGGTGCGTTGTAATAAAAAATCTTCGTTGGGCTCAAATGGGTTTTCATGTTCGACTTTTTCTTCGTTATTTATATTTTTAGAAATTGAGAAATTAAGAACCATAAGCGAAATAATAATCATTACTCCAGTTAACATAAATGTTATAATTGTTTTCATTTTTTCATATAGATATCTAAATTTAAGGAAATTAGTAATACATTTTTGGTAAATTTATAATTATTTAAGATATAATTTTTAATCTATCGGTATTAAAATTTTGCTTGTTACATTAATTTACTCATCTTTGGTTAGTTAAAAAATTAATACATGAGCGCCATTCTTCAAATAAATAATGTATCAAAAAAATACAGGAACCACGTTGCTTTAAACGATGTCTCCATTTCTGTAAACGAAAAAGCCGTGTTTGGATTATTGGGACCAAACGGTGCGGGCAAAACTTCACTAATTCGTATTATTAATCAAATTACTGGCCCCGATAGTGGCGAAATTTTATTTAAAGGCGAAAAATTAAATCAAAAACATATTTCGCAAATTGGCTATTTACCCGAAGAACGTGGCTTATACAAAAAAATGCCCGTAGGCGATCAGGTTTTATATTTGGCACAATTAAAAGGTATGAAAAAAGCAGAAGCCAAAAAACGTATTGCTTTTTGGTTCGAAAAATTTGAAATGCAAAGTTGGTACAAAAAAAAGATTGAGGAATTAAGTAAAGGCATGCAACAAAAAGTACAATTTATTGTTACTGTTTTACACCAACCCGAATTAATAATTTTAGACGAGCCTTTTAGTGGTTTTGACCCCATTAACGCGCAACTTATTAAAAATGAAATTTTAGAGCTTCGTAAAAATGGCGCTACTGTCATTTTCTCAACCCATAATATGGGAAGTGTAGAGGAGCTTTGCGATAATATTGCATTAATAAATAAAGCACAAAAAATTTTAGATGGTTCGGTAAAAGAAATTCGTAAAACGTTTAGAACAAATACTTACAAAATTTCGTTTAAAGGTAATGTAATGGGCTTTACCAATGCGCTGTGGACAGGAGGTGAAATATTAGAAAAACATACCGATGACGATGTGCATTTTTTTACATTGAAAATTGCAAAAAATGTATCCTCAAGCCAAATATTACAAGCAGTACTACCAACGTGTGAACTATTATCGTTTAATGAAATTATACCAAGTATGAACGATATTTTTATACAACAAGTTAGCCAAGGAAATAACGAAAATGTAGTAGGAACAAAAAGTAATTTTACAGAGTAAAACTTTTTATTAAAAACTAATCATTAAAAATTAAGAACTGCGAACGTATGAGCAAAATAGGATTAATAATAACACGCGAATTAAAATCTAAACTATACAACAAAACATTTATTGTTATGACCATTTTGGCCCCGCTTTTAATAACGGGCTTTATGGCTATGATGATAAAAATGACTCAATCAGAAAAAACAAACCAAACGGTTTTAGTAATTGATGATTCTAAATTATTTCAGGATAAATTAATTGGTAACGATTATGTGTCACTTACTTTTAGTAATGATAAATTAGAAAAAGCTATTACCGAATTTAGTAATAAAAATTTTACGTGTTTATTATGGATTTCGCCTAATATTATTGAAGGGGGTGCTGGCGCAACAAAATTATTTTATAAAAAATCGCCGGGTTATGCGTTTCAAACATTTATTAAAGACCAAATGGAACGCATTATTTATGAAAACAAATTAAAAGCAAATAATATTGATCCCTCTATAATTTCTAATTCAAAAACAAATGTAAAATTAATATTAGAAAAAGTAAACGATAAAGGTAATACCGAAGAGCAGAGCAGCTTTGGCTTGTTTGGTTTTTTAACAGGTGCTTTAATGTTTGTATTTATTTTATTATACGGCATGATGGTGTTTAGAAGCGTAATGGAAGAAAAAACAAACCGCATTGTAGAAGTAATAGTATCAAGCGTAAAACCTTTTGAGTTAATGTTGGGTAAAATTTTTGGGGTAGCAATTTTAGGAATTATTCAATTTATAGTGATGGGTATAATTACCTTAGTGCTTACTACAGTTCTATCTACCTTATTTTTAAAAGATGCAAAATTACAATTAGAAAAATTTAATACGCAACAAGAATTAGTAAAGAAAAATGGCACGAATGTAAACTTTGAGCAAATGCAAAAGTTTGATGATAAGTTAGAATTGTTTGATATGCTAAGTAAAATTGAAAAAATAAATTTTGCCGAAGTATTTATTTACTTTATACTATATTTTATTGGTGGATATTTGTTTTATAGCTCAATAATGGCGGCTGTGGGCAGTGCAGTAGATTCAGAAGCCGACTCGCAGCAATTTATAACACCTATTATGATGCCACTAATGGCGGGTTATTTTATAAGCACAAAAACTATTTTAGACCCCGATTCGGCTACCGTATTTTGGGGCTCTATGATTCCATTTACATCGCCAATAGTGATGATGAGCCGAATTACAAATGGTGTGCCACTGTGGGAATTACTGTTATCGCTTTCTATTTTATTTGTATCCTTTATTGGTACAACATATTTAGCAGGTAAAATTTACCGCACCGGTATTTTAATGTACGGTAAAAAAACAAGTTGGAAAGAAATTGGGAAGTGGTTATTTTATAAGTAAAAAAATCTACAACGTAATACCTAATTTTTTTGCTAAAGTAGTAGATAAAGCTTTTTTATGGATCATAATGCTTGTGGTTTTATAAAGCACATAACTTTCACTTGCATAAAAATAACCATCGCATTGGTTAAGGTCGGTACCCCAGCTGTTTTTAATAATGTAATATAAGGTGCCATTTTGGTCTTTAGCGGTGCCAATAGCGTGCATGCCATGGTCATCTTGGGTTTCGTAATTATCAAATGCTTTTTGGCGCATTTCTTGTGTAATAGTTAATTGTTTTTGCGGTTGGGTAGATTGCGATTTTTTTTGTTCGTCGCTCATCTTTGCATAGGGTATTTCGTTTACTATGGCTAATCCATCGGCATACATAAATCCTTTTTCGCTCACATCGGCAGCCCAAGCCCACGTATAGCCATTGTTTATAGCACTGCTCATGGTTTCTTGCAATTCGTTTAAAGGTATGTTATACATTAATTCCCAATTCCAATTATCGGGTACTTCTAACGCAAATTGGCTATAAAATGGGTGATGAGTAAACGAGGTTAAAAACACATAATCGTTGGGGTTTATGCCCATTGCTTCTGAATATGTTTTTGCGGTATACGATTTACCTTTGTAGGTAAAGGTTTCGGGTACTTTACCTAAATACTCATCGCAAGCGGCTTCAATGGTATTGTGTAAAAAATTAAAATCTACTTTTTGTGCTTCGGGTGTGGCAGGTAATAAAATGTTTTTAATAGTTGTTTCTAATAATTGATGATTGTGAGGGGCCGAGGCATCTTTTTTACCAGTATAAGCTTCTTCGGGCACCATACCATATTGTTTTATAACATGCAACACGTCTGGAAAACCTCCACCCTCGCCCAAATTAGTTTTACCATGCATACGCATATAATTATCGGCTTTCAGAGGGTAAGATTTACGTGCCACAAACATTTCGCTAAGGTTAAATTCTTTACCTTTTCCCATACGAATTAATTCGCTTTCGAAAAACGATAAACCCGAAAACGACCAGCAAGTACCTGTCATTCCTTGATTTTGTATGGCAGTACTTTCTAAAACTTTAAGTGGTGTAAATTGATATTGGCTACCCGCTTTATTTGTTAAAGGTTGGTTGGGAGATTTTAAATTAAAATTAATGGTAGTTTTATCTTGTGCGTGTATTAAGGTAAAACTGACAAGTAAAATAGGTAGTAAAATGTTTTTCATTTTTATTTATTTTTATAATAAAAACAAATATAAAGAACAATATTTATAATTGCTATTTAGGATTTGCTATAAATGGGGAGCTACTAGGCAATTACAAAGCAAAAATTAAAAAATTTTCTACCGCTTTTGCAATTGCTTTGTTGTTTGCAAGGCTTGAGCAAACCGTGTGTTACCTGACGTTTACTTTAGGAGGTCGTCCTAATGCTTTACTGGAAAAGTTTTCCAAGCAGGCGTAAGTTTTTTGCTTGTCCATTTATGCATTTGAGCGTTAACACTCAAAAAAATACGCTTGCTTGGTGTTACCAGCTGAGCATTTGTTAATTTAACTAATATTTTAACAATTTTAACTTTTACAGTCGCTAGGTCAACCATTATAGTCACGAGGTCAACCATTACAGTCGCTGGGTCAGCCATTTTAGTCACGAGGTCAACCATTATAGTCGCTGGGTCAACCATTATAGTCCCTGGGTCAGCCATTATAGTCACGAGGTCAACCATTACAGTCGCTGGGTCAGCAATTTATGTCTTGAGGTCAGCGATTTTTGAGAGTATAAACCATTTTGTGTAAACAGGATTTTAAAGCTTTACATCCCAAAAGGTGTGTGATTTTACGTTTAGGAGGTCGTCCTAATGCTTTTCTGGTATAGGTTTGCGACTACCAGTAGTTGGCGTTTGGAACACTCAACTGTCTATACCCACAAATATTTATTTAAAGATACAAATGTTTGTTAGCAAAGCCAAACGAAAATAAAAGTCTGCGAAGCAAGTAATAAATTGGCTTTTGCGATGCGCCCGTCCGCCCGCTGACGCAATTGCCCCGTGTTATAGGGCCTTTTTATTTTATCGTCGGGTCAAACCCATACATGAAATTGTTTAAGAGTCCGTCTGAACTTTCAAGTCCTACAATATCCATGAGTTCTTCAAAATAATGGCAAACTCGCTCTCTATCTTCTGTGTCAAGGGATAAATATACGTCACTAAAGCGTTCTAGTCCGATTTTTATTTTGTCTTGATAGTCTTTAGCCGAAGCTTTATCACTTGTCGCTATTTTCTTAAAATCGTCAGCTGCCAAATTTATTTTTTCTGTCAGCGTCGGCTTTAAAGTTTGGTCAGCAATACCAGGGTAGAACATAGTAGTGTCTTGTGAAAACTTGTTTTTATTTTTAAATGTTTCAAATTTGTCCATTGCGTTGTTTGGAGTTTTTATTTGTCCTTGTCCTTTAGGCCTTAACACGCAAAAAATTACGCTTGCTTGGTGTTATGTGTCTGTGGTTGCCAAAT
>JAYTRS010000041.1:0-7350 GCA_043746065.1 Bacteroidota bacterium
CTATGCTCTTGCAATATGTTTAAAAATAGGTCATATACAAAAGAATTATTAGACGGTGATAACATACCCGAAAATGATTTATATCAAAATTTAAAAGAACTAAATACCATAAATAAATTATTAGGTGGCTATGCCATTAGCTTTAATGCCTTAAATAAAATTTTAATAAAAAATAAACCCTTTACTTTAGTTGATATAGGTTGTGGTGGCGGCGATACCTTAAAACAAATTGAACATTGGAATAAAAAACAAAATTATTTACTTAATTTAATAGGTGTAGATTTAAAACAAACCTGTATCGATTATTCTATAAAGAATAATTCAACTGATATAAAATTTATTTGCGATGACTATAGGAATGTTTTAAATCATATCCAAAAAATAGATATACTTCACGCCTGTTTATTTTGTCATCATTTAAGTGAACTTGAAATTATAGAATTAATTAAATTTTGTAATCAACATAACATAACCTTAGTAATAAATGATTTAGAACGAAATGCTATTGCGTACTATGCTATTAAGTTTTTAACAGCAATTTTTTCAAAATCGTATTTAGTAAAAAACGATGCGCCCTTATCTGTTTTAAGAGGTTTTAAAAAACGCGAATGGAAATTAATTTTACAGCAAGCAGAAATAAAAAAATATTCTATTATTTATAAATGGGCATTTAGACACGAAGTAATTGTATATGCCTAATCAACATAAACTTTATGATTGTGCCATTATTGGTGGGGGTTTAGCGGGCTTGTGTTTAGCTATACAACTTGCTAAATTAAATCACAGTGTTGTTTTATTCGAAAAAAACGAATACCCTTTTCATAAAGTATGTGGCGAATATATTTCGAACGAAAGTTATAATTTTTTAGAAAATTTAGGATTACCATTATCCCAACTAAATTTACCCAACATCCATCAATTAGGCATTTCATCTACTAAAGGCTTTATGTTAGAAGCTAGTTTAAAAATGGGCGGTTTTGGTATTAGCAGGCATACACTCGATTATCAATTATCATTAATAGCCAAACAAAATGGTGTTAACATTATTGAAAATTGTAAAGTAAACGATATTAAAATTGTAAACGATGTAAATGAAATAGCTACTACTAAAGACATCTACACCTCTAAAATTGTTTGTGGAAGCTATGGTAGGCATGCACCCCTATTTATAAATAAAAACAGTAAACTAGCGGAACTACCTAATTATATTGGCGTAAAGTATCATATTAAAACTGCGTTTAATCCTAATCGTATTGAATTACATAATTTTAAAAATGGATATTGCGGTATCTCTAAAATTGATAACGATACTTATTGTTTGTGTTATTTAACTACCTCTAAAAATTTAAAAGATAATGGGAATGATATAAAAAAAATGGAGGAAATTATATTATTTAAAAACCCCTATCTTAAAAAATATTTTACCGAATCTGAATTTTTATTTGATAAGCCACTAACTGTTAGTAAAATTACCTTTAATAAAAAACAAACTTATAGTAATGGTATTTTTTTATTAGGCGATGCTGCGGGTGCCATTGCACCACTATGTGGTAATGGCATGAGTATGGGAATGCGTACCTCAAAATTATTAGCTAATCTGTTACATAATTATTTTAATGCCTCTATATCTAAAAACGAATTAATAAATAGTTACACTACTGTTTGGAATCAAAACTTTTCAACAAGAATTAAACGTGGCTATTACATTCAACAATTATTAGGTAAAAATAATTTAACGCATTTTATATTAAAGTATTTAAATAAAACACCTAAACTATTACAAAAAATAATTGCACAAACACATGGGCAACCTTTTTAATTTATTAAAATAAATATAAAAAATAACTTACAAACTCTGCACGTAAAAACGAAAAGGCTCCTACTCTATAAGTATAGACTACAACTACATCAAAAAAAAGCCCCACATTTCTGTGGGGCTTTTTTAAAATTATTAAAGTTTATATTATTGTTTTACAACTTTAATTACCTCAGTAACATTATTGCTTACAATTTTAACAAAGTAAATACCGTTAGTTAAATTATTTATATTAACGTTTACTTTATCGTTTAACGATGTAGTTGTTAAAACAACTCTACCAGCAATATCAGTTACTTGAATAGTTTTGTTTATACCATTGTTTAACTCAACTGTAAACTCACCATTACTTGGGTTAGGGTAAACAGATAAACCACTAATTTTAGCGCTAACATTATTTAAACCTGTACAAACACTAACACTTTGTGTTAAAGTGGCTACATTGTTACAACCAGCAACACTAGTGCCATTTACAGTGTAAGTGGTAGTTACAGTTGGGTTAATTACAATTACTGCTGTGTTTGCACTTGTATTCCAAGTGTAAGTACTTGCACCATTTGCAGTTAATGTAGCAGAACTACCGCTACATAATAAACTTGTATTACTCACTGCATTTACAGTTGGTAATGGATTAACAGTTACTGCTTGAGTAGCTGAACCTACACAACCTAAAGAACTAGTACCACTAGCTGTATAAGTAGCATTAGCTGTAGGTGTTGCCGAAATACTAACTGTAGTCGCTCCAGTATTCCAAGTATAGGTACTTGCGCCATTTGCTGTTAAAGCAATTGATTGACCTGTACAAGTTGTACTGTTTCCTGTAATAGATAAAGATGGAGTATTTACAACTACTGTAGATGTAGCCGAACTCGTACAACCATTAACCGAAGTAGTAACTGTATAATTAATACTTGTAGCAGGCGTACTAACAACTGTTGAACCAGTAGTGGTACTTAAATAAGTTGCTGGTGTCCAACTATATTGTGTAGCACCACCAACAATTGTAATAATATAATCTTCTGTTTCTCCATATGTAGCGCTTAAACAAGGGTCTATATTTGTTGTAGCATATACTTCACGAACTCTAAAACGAGTTACGCCATTAAAGGCAGTTGCTGGTACGGTAAATACTACTACACTAAATGTAGGGTAAGCACCAGCTATAGTTACTTCTCCTAATTTTTCGTTAACATCATTTAAAGTACCATTTTTGTTATAATCAATCCAAGCGGCCATTCCATTATTAGATGAGAATGTACCAGGGTTTAAAAATAAAGTATAAGTACTACCAGCTGTTAAAGTTGTAGTTGTATTACCCGTATTTGGATATACAGTATAGTAAGGCGTGGCTAAGCCAGTTGTAGTATTAGTAATATTGGCTAATTGAACACCACCAATATAATCACCAGAACCAGTACCTGTACTATAAGCTGGTTGACAATATGTAAATGAAGGTGCACTTACATTTAAAGCAACGCTGTTGTTTGCACATACACTAGCACTATTAACGGTTAATGATGGAGTAGCACTAACTGAAATTGATATTGTTTTAGTATTAGTACAACCTGTTGTGTTAGACCCAACTACAGAGTATATTGTAGTAATTGTTGGCGTTGCTGTAACTAAAGATCCTGTAGATGCACTTAATGAACCCGCAGGAGACCAAGTGTAAGCAGGCGCACCAGAAGCTGTTAGCGCAACAGTACTGGTACCCGATGAACAAATAGCTGTTGATGTAGCAGCAATAGAAACTGTTGGGTTTGGATTTACTATAACCTGAACCGCTGTAGCAGTAGCGCTAGATGCACTATTTGTACATGTTATAACAGCTGTATAAAAAGTATTTGTAGTTAACGCTATTGAAGGATAATTAGAAACAGTAGCACCTGCAACTGCAGTATACGGACCAGCAAAAGCCGAAGCCGAAAACCATTGGTAAGCTATACCGCTTGCGGTATAGGTAGTTGATAAACTTAAAGTACTATTAGCACCCGCACAAATTGCAGTAGGTGTAGCAACAGCATTAGCAGCTGCAGGTGTACCAGTACAACCAACCGCAGCAGGAGCTACAACATTTACAGTATGACAAACACCATCAGTTGTACAAGCCGTTGGGCCAGCTACAGCTATATGTATTCTATATAAACCAGTATAAGCAATATTTAAAGTTAAAGGCGATAAGCCTTGTGCATAAATAATTGTTCCAGCCGTATTTTTAACGGTAAAATAATTACCAGCGCCACCAGTAGCATTTATTGTGTAAACACCTGTAGCAGAAAAATTATTTACCGAATATTCTCCACCAAAGTTACAAGTTGTAACCGTTGTGGTTCCTGTATTTGCGATATTTACTGTTCCAGTTGGGTATTGGCTTGCACTATTACAAAACGTAGCACTAGAAACCGTTACGTTATGACAAGTTGCATTTGTTCCACAAGTAGGACTTAACGAAATGTGACAACGATAAACACCAACCGAAGGTATAACAACACCTAATAAAGCGTAACCTGCTCCTAAAGGGTTATTTAAATTATCGGTAACAGTAAGATAGTTACCAACACCTGTACTATTAAAGTTATATGCTCCCGCTGCTGTAAAGTTTAATACTGAGTATTCTCCAGCAAAATTACAAGTTGTAACTGTTGTAGTGCCAGTACTAGCAATTGCAACAGTACCCGATGGGTATTGTGTTGTATTAATGCAATTTTGCGCATTTGTATTTATGGTTGCTAAACTTAATAGCGCCGCAAATACTTTAATTAATTTGTAAGTTTTTTTCATAATTATTATTAGTTTATTTTAAATTTTTGCCAAATATACATAATTTTTGCCGTTCACAACAAATGCATTGAGGGAAATTATCATTTTTAACAAAAAAAAGCCCCACATTTCTGTAGGGCTTTTAAAAAATTATAAAAGGTTATGTTATTATTGTTTTACAACTTTAATTACCTCAACAACATTATTACTTACAATTTTAACAAAGTAAATACCGTTAGTTAAATTATTAATATTAACGTTTACTTTATCGTTTAACGATGTAGTTGTTAAAACAACTCTACCAGCAATATCAGTTACAATAATAGTTTTGTTTATACCATTGTTTAACTCAACAGTAAACTCACCATTACTAGGGTTAGGATAAACAGATAAACCACTAATTATTGCAGATGTACTATTTAAACCTAAACATACAGATACTGCAATTGAAGATGTTGAAGTATTAGAACAACCTGTTAAAGTACTAGTATAAGCATACGATTGTACAAAAGTACCTGCTGCTGCACCTGGCGTAAATGCACCACTTGCTACATTACTACCTGTATAAACACCACCTGAAGGGCTACCCGTTAAAGCAATTGTAGAACTATTAGTACAAGCTGTATTTTGAGCTGCACTTAAAGATACACTTGGTAAAGCATTAACAGTTACGTTACTTACAGCCGAACCAACACAACCTACTGTACTAGTACTTGATACTGTATAAGCAGCAGTTGCTGTTGGAGTTACCACAGCGCTACCACTTGAGAAAGTATAAGTAGCACCACCACTAGGTACCATTGTAAAGCTATTACCAGCACAAACTGCACCGCTATTTACCGATACACTTGGAGCAGCATTTACAGTTACACTACTAACAGCGGTATTACTACTAATACAACCTAAAGAACTTGTACCTGTTACATTATAATTTGCAGTAGCCGTTGGTGTTACTATTGCACTTCCACTTGAGAAAGTATAAGTACTTGCGCCACTTGGTACCATGGTAAAGCTATTACCAGCACAAATTGCACCGCTTGTAACCGATACTGTAGGTTTAGCATTTACAGTTACACTACTAACAGCTGTATTACTACTAACACAACCTGCAGCACTAGTACCCGTTACATTATAATTTGCACTAGCTGTTGGTGTTACTACTGCACTTCCACTTGAAAAAGTATAAGTATTTGCACCGCTTGCTACCATTGTAAAACTACTACCTGTACAAATTGCACCACTTGTAACCGATACTGTTGGCACTGCATTTACTGCAATTGATGTTGTAACTGTTTGAGAACAGCTATTTGTTGTATTTGTACCCACTACACTGTAAACTGTAGTAACTGTTGGAGAAACACTAATAGATGCTGTTGTAGCACTGGTGCTCCAGCTATATGTGTTTGCTGTACCACTAGCTGTAATAGTTGCTGACTGACCAGCACACAATGCACTTGCACTTGAAACTGCTGTAACCGATGGCCCTACAGGTGCTGTTACATATAAGTTTTTTTGAGAAGATGTACCACAGCTATAGCTTGCAGTAACTGACATAATACCAGTACCTGAAGCAATTACCGAAATAGTATTTGTTGTACTAGTACCTGCCCAACCACTAGGTAACGACCAAGTATATGCCGTTGCTGTAGGAATTGCAGTTACTGAATAAATAGTAGCTGTTGAACAAGAAGCAACACTAGCTGGACCCGATATAACCGAAGGTTGAGTAGGAACTGCGGATGTACCTGTTGGTGTAAAACGGTAAGCATCAGCAACTGAAGCTGTCCAAATGGTACTGTTTCTACCTGGTGTTGGGTAACCAACGTTACCAGCTACATCTTGTATACCTTGTGTACAAGTAGTAAATAAATTAGTACCTCTATTTGCATTAAAGGTATGAATTTCAATTACGTTAGTTGTTTCGTAAATTTTAATTTGCCCATTATACACACCTAAACCGCTAAAATACGCTACGTTTGAGTAGGTTAATACAAATACCTGATTTGGTGTAGTACCAATAGTTTGTACAGTAATATTACCACCATTGTTTGTATTTAAATCCATCCAACTGGCAGCTATATAGTTATTTATAGCTCCAGCTAATGTTGGGCACTGAGGAGCTGAACAACAGCCATTACCTACTGCCGAAAATGATAAAAAGCCATTAGTTGAAACATAAACACTAGTGTAAGCATTACACATAAATGTAAAGGTAAAACCTATTGGTAAAGCACCAGAAATAGCGTCGTCGCCACTTATAACAGTTGGACCAGAGGCCGCTATCATAGATGGCGTAATAGATGATAAACTGTACGAACAGTTTGTTACGCATTGCGAGCGCGTAGTTAGCGTAAGCATTGAGCCTACAAATAAAAATAGTAATGATTTTTTCATGTTTTTTTGTTTAGGTTTATAATTGTTTATTTTAAATTTTACCGAATGTACTAAAAAATTACCGTTTATACTAATAAACATTAAAAACTTATTAGCAATAGTTAAAAGCTCGGTAAAACTGCTTCTGAAGGGTATTGGGTTGCCACATTGTCAGGTTTGCCATGTTCAAAATGGTATTAGGTGCTTTCAAAACGGTATTTACTATATTCATAACACTATTGGGGTGCTTCAAAATGGTATTTGCCTAATTCATATAGGTATTGGCTATGTTCAAAACGGTATTAAGTGCTTTCATAAGGGTAATAATGGGCTTCATTTGTCAGTTAAGGTGCTTCAAAGCCTTGTTAGGTTAATGTATAAAGGCCTTGGGTGGTTTCAAA
>JAYTRS010000042.1:0-2315 GCA_043746065.1 Bacteroidota bacterium
TTCAAATCTACTTCCCTAATTTCAAAACCATCATTGGTACTTACCATGGTTTTCATTCGAAGGCGACTATCGGCGCCTAATTTTGCGCCCGTTAATAAAATACAAAAACTTTGGTCGGCGCCACGTCCTACTCTACCTCGTAATTGATGTAGTTGTGATAGACCAAAACGTTCGGCACTTTCAATTACCATAACACTGGCATTTGGTATATTAACGCCTACTTCAATTACAGTGGTTGCTACCATAATTTGAGTTTCGTTTTTTATAAAACGCTGCATTTCAAAATCTTTTTGCTCATTACTTAACTTACCGTGTACAATACTTATTTGATAGTTGGGTGGCGCAAATTCGTTTACTAAGTTATCGTATCCTTGTTGTAAGTTTTGATAATCTAATTTTTCACTTTCTTGTATAAGCGGAAAAACAATATATACTTGTCTGCCTAGTGCAATTTGTTCTTTTAAAAAGCCATTTACACGTAAGCGCTGATTTTCAAAATAATGAACTGTTTTAATAGGTTTGCGTCCTGGTGGTAATTCATCAATTAAACTTGTATCCAAATCACCATAAAATGTCATTGCTAAGGTGCGCGGTATTGGCGTGGCTGTCATTAACAAAATATGTGGTGGATTTGTATTTTTATTTCGAAGTTTGGCACGTTGTGCAACGCCAAAACGATGCTGCTCGTCAATAACTACTAAACCTAAGTTCGCAAATTTAACAACATCTTCAATTAAAGCGTGCGTACCAATTAAAATATGAATATCATTTGAAAGTAATTTTTCTAAAATTTGTTTACGTTGTTTTACTTTTGATGAGCCTGTAAGTATTGCTATATTTAAGTTTAAAGGTTCTAATAAATTTATAAATGTTTGATAATGCTGCTGTGCCAAAATTTCGGTAGGTGCCATTATACAAGTTTGAAAATTATTATCAATAGCCAATAACATACTCATTAAAGCTACTAAGGTTTTTCCGCTACCTACATCGCCCTGCAACAACCTATTCATTTGCCTGCCGCTACCCATATCTAACCTAATTTCTTTTAACACTCGTTTTTGTGCATTGGTTAATTGAAATGGTAAATGATTACTAAAAAAAGTATTAAACGTTTCTCCTACTCTACTAAAAACAAAGCCCTGTGTGGTAGTGGCTCTCACTTTATTTAATTTTAATAGTTTAAGTTGAATGTAAAATAATTCTTCAAACTTTAGGCGAAGTTCTGCATCCTTTAATTGTTGGGCACTTTCAGGGAAATGGATGTGGGTTAAAGCATTAAAATGCGAAATTAATTTATGTTCGGCAATTATCTCTTGGCTTAAATTTTCGGGACAATGCTCTGGTAATAATTGTTGAATTAAACTACGCTGTACTTTACGAATACCTGTACTATCTAAACC
Organism: Bacteroidota bacterium; assembly: GCA_043746065.1. Lineage (GTDB taxonomy): Bacteria > Bacteroidota > Bacteroidia > B-17B0 > Aurantibacillaceae > Aurantibacillus. The sequence goes on from JAYTRS010000042.1 coordinate 1,401, forward strand.
TTTAAATTTTAGTTTTTCAGTACTATTATAAACACTTTGAAAGGCTGATTGTTGTTTAAAAAAATCGGCGTTCACTTCATCAATCTCTGGGTGTGCAATATTATAACGACCCATAAAATTTGTGGCTTTGCCAAACACAATGTATTCAACACCCAATTTTAATTGTTGAGCCATCCAATTATAGCCTTTAAACCAAACCAAATCAATACTTCCAGTGTTATCTTTAAATTTTACTACTAAGCGTTTAGTGTGTTTTAGGCCTACTATTTCTAAACTATCAATTACACCTCGCAATTGTACGTATGGTAATTCGTCCGTAATTTGGGTGATAGTATAAAATTTTGTTTTATCAACGTATCTAAAAGGATAATAGGTTATTAAATCTAATGCGTTGTAAATACCCAATTCTTTTTTTAAAACATCGGCACGAACAGTACCTATTCCTTTTAAATATTCTATGGGTGTATCTAACATTAATTAAGTATATAAAATTAAACAAGTTATTTGTTGAAACTATTTTTATACAGTAAAAAAACAAACAGTTTATAAACGTAATTTTGTTATTAAATGAAGCCATTTATTTTAATATTTTATTTATTTTTAATAAGCTCATCCTTTAAAGCCCAATTTTTAGATACTTTACACGAAGTATTTAAAAATAAATCGAATATTGATGTGCGTTTAGAAAGTAGAAACAGTTTTATTAATAACCAATTAATAAGCGTTACTGGTATTAGGTTGGGTGTTGCTTACCAACGTAAATTACGAATTGGTGGCGGCATTAGTTGGATGAAATCAAATTACGCCACTAATTTTTACACACAAAACGAAACTGGTAAAATAGATACCATTACTAAGTATTTAAAATTTACTTATTTATGTTATTATATTGATTTTGTTTTTTATAAAACTAAA
>JAYTRS010000043.1:0-2310 GCA_043746065.1 Bacteroidota bacterium
AGTGAAGTCGAAGTATGTCAGGCAGAGCGAAGTCGAGGCCTAATTATTTAATTTTTACTAATTGGAAAATAAATCTTATAACCTAAAGTTAACACCCGAATTAGCACATCACAAAATAAAAAATTGGTGTGTTTATCAGGAGCGTTCACAACACGAAACGCGCCAAAAATTATACGAATATGGTTTGTTTAGTAATGATGTTGAGCAATTAATTGTAAAATTAATTGAAGAAAATTTTTTAAATGAAGAACGATTTGCCTTTGCGTTTGTAAGTGGAAAATTTAATATAAAACAGTGGGGTAAAATTAAAATTAAAATAGAGTTGCGTAAACACAAAGTAAGCGATTACCTTATTAAAAAAGCCCTACAGAGTATTGATGAAAACAATTACATTAAAACATTAAATAAAGTAATTGAAAAAAAAATAAAATTAACCTCTGAAAAAAACAAACAAAAATTGCAATATAAAATTTTTCAATATGCTTTAAGTCGTGGCTTTGAAAGTGATATTATTACTGAACAATTAAAGCAATTATTAAAATAGAATAAAACAATATTCTATTTTAATAATATCTACAAAACTACTTCCCCTGCACACTCACTCTAATTCCTTCGCTATGGCTTGTAAATTCAGGTGCATACATACATTGAATGCTGCTGATTCCATTGCTAAAATTACCACTATGGCTTACTACCAATGGATATTCAAACACGTAAGTACCTTTTGGTAAATACGAAATAAAGAAGTTAGTAGAGGCATCTTTCGTAGCTTCATAATATCCTAAACCATCTTTATAACGGTAACCGCTAAATACGTTCGTTGGTTCAAAACCACTGGCACGCATATCTTTTAAATGAACGTATTCCATATCTCTATCTACTCTTAATTCAATACGTACCTTAATTTTATCGCCTACTTTTAAAATGTTGGTTGCGCTTATTGGTGTAATTACTGGTCCGCTTGCAGTATTGGTTTGTATAAATAATTTTTTAGTTAATTTTAAAGGTGTTTCATGAGGTGTAATTTTATCTAATTGCTCAAAATACTGCCAGTACACACTTCCCCAACTTACACCAGCATCTTTTTTAACTACTTTAACTTTACCCATTGTTGGTTTAATATCGCTACCCGTAAATGTTTTCTTAAAATAACCTGTTCCTGCTTCTACTTTTAAATCTTTATCAGTTTTTGGGTCTATTTTTAAATCGCCTAAACTAATTTCTACATTAGGTTCGGTGCTTAGCCAATCTGTTCCGCGCAATAATAAGGCATACACCGCTTCGGTTGTAGCACGGGTAGTGCCCCAATTTTGCGTTTGCTTACTTTTTATTAACCACGTTTTTAAATCGTCTACTGCTTTTAAATCATTGCTTACTTCGTCAAACGCTTCAATCATTAAGGCTTGCATTTCAATGGGGGCTTGGTACCAATAGTAACCGCTGTAATTTTCTTTCCAATACATACCCATTTCTTCATTATTTAAAGAGTTTTCTTTTAGCGACTTCATAATATCAGTAGCTGTTTTTTTATCGTTATAACGGTTACTGTATAAGGCAATCATCCCTTGCATATATCTACTATTATCTAGCCAATATTTTTGAGATTGTTTTTTATAATACTCAACAGATTCGTTATTACGAGAACTTATTTTTAAATCTTTAAAATAACTACGCATGTATAAAAATTGAATTTGTGTGTAACCTAAATGATTATTTTTTAAATAATCTTTGTCGTATCGTTTCATGTATTCAAAATCTTGTTGTAATTTATTGTCACAAAATAATACTGCTTTTTCAACCATATCTTTTAGTTTAGCGTCTTTACTAAAATCTACCACACCTAATTTTTGTAAATGAGCAAAGCCTGTGGCAATGTATTGTGTAATGTACCAATCTTCTGGTGCACCTTTAAACCAAGGCCAGCCGCCATTACTAGTTTGTGCTTTTTGTAATTTTAAAAAGGCAGCATTTAATTCGGTACTCATTTTATTTAAATCAAATAATAAACCAACACGTTTTTTATTTTCACTTTCGCTTTTAGATTGTAATACCCAAGGCGTTTCTTCTAATACTACGGCTTTTAATTCCTGATTTTTTTCAAGATTTGATAAAAAAGTTTCAGGGCTATTCATTTTCCAACTCTCAAAAATTTGTTTAATTTTTGGTTTAGAATTTGCTACATAACTTGCCAAAGCATTTGAATAATAGCGCGCAAAAGTTTGTTCATTACACTCGTAAGGGTATTCCATTAAGTAGGGTAAACTTTGTACGGCATACCAAGCTGGGTTAGCTGTAAACTCTAGTGTGTAC